>JAYYZV010000130.1:0-7243 GCA_036339975.1 Pseudomonadota bacterium
TTCGAGATCAGGCATACCGATGCCATGTTCTGATGCGATCGCAATTGGCTCACCCAAGCCGAGTTCGTATGCCTGCAAACGACCTGCATCAGCAGAGCGTGCCTCGCACTTGTTAGCCACCAAAATCACCGGCGCATCCGATTTCCGCACTAAATCGGCAAAATAGCGGTCTAATGGTGTGATGCCCGCTCGGGCATCGAATAATAACAACGTCGCATCCGCCGCCTCGATCGCCCGCCACGTCTGGGTTTGCATATCCGTTTCAATCTCAGTCCCTGATACTTCCTCTAACCCCGCCGTATCGACTGCGGTAAACCTCAACGTACCGAGACATGCATCCCCTTCGCGTCGATCTCGGGTCACGCCGGGCGTCGGATCGACAAGAGCCGATCGTCGCCCGATGAGACGATTGAAAAGGGTAGATTTTCCGACGTTGGGGCGGCCAACTATAGCGATTGAAGGGCGCATCAAGATTGTTTAACGAAAAGCTATTAGTTCCGCTTCGTCGGTCAAAACATAAACCGTCTCGCGGGCAACTACCGGGGCGATCAAAATGGGACCCGATACTGCTATACGACCGAGAAATTTCCCGTTGTAGGGGGATAATGACCAAATTTCCTCTTGGGTATTCCCTATCAGTATACGATCACCCGCAAGTACTGGTCCGGACCATAGGATAGCGTCTTCCTGATCTTCCTCATTATCATAACGGGGAAGTTGAGAGATCCAGCGGACTCGCCCGCCCTGCCTAGTGAGGCACACAAGCTCGGCATCCCGGGTTACAATGTAAATGAAATTTCCGGCCACCCAGGCGCCGTTACGGCCACCGCTCCTAACTTCCCAGAGCCTTGTCCCTGTGCGCAGATCAACTGCAACCGTCCGGTTACCATTACCGACTACGTATACGATGCCACGATCAATGACCGGCCGTCCCCGGATATGAGACATCGCTGTCACCGCGTCGGAGCGCTGAAGAGCAGTTAGCGTTTCGATCCATACCTGACGACCATTCTCCACGCGGAGCGCTGCCACTTCACCAGACGAATACGGCACTACGACCACGCCGGCATCGACAGCCGGCGGCGCTCCACCAACCAGTCCCGCGACCTCGCTCAGCCCGCTATGCGTCCAGAATTCTCGGCCATCTGCGGCTGCCAGCGCGTGCAGTTCATTATTTGTCGTTACAACGAATACACGTCCGGCCCAAACTGTCGGTGCTGCCCGGATCGGAGCATTCAACCGCTTACGCCAGATTTCACGTCCGGACTTTGCGTCCAGCGCGATAATTTCGGCAAATCCTGTCGTCGCAAAGAGCCGGCCACCCTCAAACGCCAAACCACCGCCCAAAATACCTTCGTTATCGTCGTCCTTGGAAAGCTCTACTTGCCAGAGCCTATTTCCCGATCTGGCGTCGATTGCCGAAATTTCCGCCTGTGTATCGAGTGTATAAACGATATTGCCGGCGATTATAGGTTCCGACAGAAGTTGCGCTTCGTCATTGCTACCTTTTCCTATATCGATTTTCCAAATTTTGGTAAGCGGTCCTGATACTGCAAGATGATGCATTGCGTGATTAGGATAACCGCCGGACTGCGGCCATTCCCTGTTGACCTCTGGGCGCGGTAAAATAACATCCAGATCACTAATCCTAGCGTCTGCTTGAAGATTACTGCTGCCCCGAAGGACATTTATGCGTTTGCCCTCAAGCTTTATATCGGTTTCGCCACCCAACCAGCCGCCGCAACCAGTCAATAGGACACTCAACGCAATCATGCCTATGAGCCTCACGATATATGGACGCTTTTCCATTGATCTTGCCCGGTCAGGAAGCGCTCAGAATATTCAGCATTTGCGCGGCGCGCGTTCTTATGCCTGTCGCCGCCTTAGGGTCATCGACAATGGCCTGATAATTGGCCCGAGCGGCGTCGGCATCACCGTCGCGCTGGGCCGTAAGCGCAAGAATTTCGAGTGCAACATGTCGATACGGCTTGCCAGCCCCAGTCATCGGTTGGATCCTGTCGCGGATCGTTTGTCCGCTAATGGAAGAGACTTTCAGCGCCTGAAAGGTCGCCAGCACCGCAGCCAGCTGCCGCATCGAGTTAGGCACCCCAGAATCATCTGCAATCCGGTCGTAGATTTCTATCGCGTGCAAGGTGTCGCCTGCTTTCGCAGCGATCGATGCCTGATAAAATCGAGACAAAACCCCGTAGCCAGAGGAGGTATTCTGCGCCAACCCCGAAAACGCGTTAGCCGCTTCAGTCGTTTTCCCATCTAAAAGCAATGCGGCGGCAGCGGTAAATCTTTTCCCCTCAGCGTAGCGCTGACTGGTCTGATACTCGTTCCAAGCCTGCCGGCCAGCAACAACAGCGACAATAACCACTGCAGCACCAATAATGTACCAGCGGTACTCTCGCCACAGCTTTTCATATCGCTCTTGCTTAAGCTCTTCGTCAACTTCACGAAAAATATCGCCCACTTGGCTACTCCGAAATTTCTGGGGAATTGATCAGCAAGATACCGGCGTGTTCAAACTCTGGCAAATTGGAATTGCGTATTCTTATTAATAATTTAGGCTAAATATATCCGATCGCCGCAGATTGACGCTACCGACTGGACGGGCGCTTTCAAATGGGGATAATTAACCTAGCTAGTGAGACATAAAAGGGATGTAGGTGTCGCGCATGTCTACCGTTGTTCGCCTCGCCGACTACAGAAATTTCAGTAGCCCTCGCCAACCGGATATTTGCTTCAATAAAAAAGAATTCGACCAGCTGCTGTCAGTATACAGTCGACGTGTGATGAGCGGGGATTGGAAGGATTACGCGATCCGCCACGATCCGACTATGGCTGCCTTTCTAATTTACCGAAATAACAGCCGCCAGCCCTCATTTACGGTGATAAAACGCAAGGCTTCGGGCAAAAACCCAGAGTACATAGTTTATCACGGCCGTGAGCGGCTCAAACTTAGCTCTTCGCTTACTGACGCCTTGTCGGTCCTTAAGCGAAAACTGAGACTAGTTGGTAAGTAGTTTTGTAATATATTACGTATTACCGGAGGTGAAATATGAGCGGCCAAATCGTCAGAATGCCCTCCATCCGGGAGATAGACCCCGACGACCATAACGAAAAACTGCGTCAGCAACTGCTATTTGCATTCCACATCGTGGACATGTTGGGACAGCCGAGTGGAATGGGCAGTCACCTCACGGCACGCTTACCTGGTTCCCAAACTTTCTTTTTTCATGTTCATAATTTTGGATTCGGCGAAGTAACACCAGATCTGATACACGAGGCAGATTTCGACCTTAACGTGTTATCGGGACAGAACGTTGATATCAACCCAACACTGCACATTCACACTCGAATTTATTTGGGCCGCCCTGACGTAAACTGTATTCTCCACACCCACGCAAAACATGTCACCGCATTGAGTTCTGCAGGAGAGAACATCACTGTTCTTACTCAGAGCGGCGCACGGCTGCACAATGAATGCGTCCTGTTTGACGAAGATGACGGCGTGGCCCTCGGCAAGGAACCAGGCACCGCAATGTCGAAAGCCCTTGGAGATAGGTCATGTATGGTTTTGAAGAACCATGGGCTCCTTACAGCCGCATCTTCAATTTCGGCGGCCGTCATTCTTGCGGATACGATGGAAAAGGAGGCTGAAATACAGTTGATGGCAATGGCCGCCGCTGATCTTTCGCCGCCTTCGGCTAATGGTAGCAAGCGGACCAAAGAATACCTTTTCAACGATAAGATGTTTGATCGAGGATGGACGTTTCTTTTACGCCGGCTGGCAGCTGCAAAGCCGGAAGTTATGCATCTATAGACCCCATGGGAGGCTGAGTAGATAGGGCCGCTATTGCATAACTAGAGTATGCGCCCCCCCGCGCAGATGCTTGAAATATGGAATTTTTCTACTCCCCGACTGGCGAGGGGGATCTTGGATCAATCTCTCCGCATATCCGAGAATGTTGCGCGTCACGGCCGCAAGCTCAAACTCTCGGGTATCACCTATTGGTATCCAATCGAGATTTTCTAGTTCACCCGAGCCCTGCAACCTACCGACTATACCCTCTGCACCAACCAAGAAAAAACGTGCATCGAAACGCATGGGCCTGAACACCGGCGTGATAGCCCGCGCGATGTACTCCAGCCGGTTTAGTGCCGGCGCATACCCCTCGCCGAAAAAGCGTTCCCACCCCTTCGGCGCGGGTCGGTGCGGCAGCGGATCGGGTTCTCCGATGATCAGACCAGTCTCCTCAAAGGTCTCACGGATCGCAGCCACGGCTATCGACCTGCCTCTTCCCTTCGGGCTCGTGCGCGCTAACTGGTCAGCGACCGCCGGATGCATTTCGCTAGCGGCTCGAGTTCTTGCATCCTGTCCATCAACCCGCCCGCCTGGAAAAACGTACCGGTAAGGTAGAAACTTATGAGCCCGATGGCGTTGCCCCATCAATACTTCAACCCGCCGCCTTTTCATCCGCCAGATTATGATCGATGCCGCATCCGATGGACGTACCGCCTTAGCCCCCTCATCGCGGACAGGTTGCGGCGGTGGTGATACGCGCAGGCTCCCGCTCATATCACTAATCCGTTATCCGCTATCCGTATTACAGACCGACGTAGCGCTGAAAGGTCCTGGCTCCCCGTACAAAACATCGCGATCTTCAACTCCTCCGCCACCGCTGACATTTGATCTTCGACTGCTTTAGCTCTGTTCGTGGCGGACCTCAACGTTGGAGCAGCCATGCCGACTAGATCGGCACCAAGCCGGATGGCCTTAGCGACGTCGACTCCGGTACGTATTCCGCCCGACGCGATTACCAGAGTATCTGGAAGGGCATCTCGGACTTGGGATAATGCCCGGACAGTGGGTATCCCCCAACCGGCGAAGCTATGTGCCACCCGCCGCATTTTTTCGTTAATCTGACGATGAGCTTCTACCTCACTCCAACTCGTTCCGCCCGCACCAGCAACATCGATACCCGCGACCCCGGCCTCTATAAGCCGACGGGCTAAGTCAGCGGAGATACCATTACCGACTTCCTTTACAACGACAGGTACATCCAAAGCCGGGATCAACTCCTCAATTTTGCTAAGCACGCCCGACCAGTTTCCATCGCCTTCTGCCTGTATTGCTTCCTGTAGAGGATTGAGATGCAGAAAAAGCGCATCCGCTTCAATCATCTCGACGGCCTTTCGGGCATCGTCCCCGGTGAAACCATAGTTGAACTGAACGGCGCCCAAATTAGCAAAAAGCAATATATCGGGTGCCGCAGAACGAACACGGAAAGTATCAGCAAACATCGGGTCTACGATGGCGGCGCGCTGGGATCCGACGCCCATCGCAATGCCCATTTCCTGAGCCGCTTCCGCCAAGTGCAGGTTGATATCGCGGGCCACATCTGTGCCACCTGTCATACTTGAGATCAGTAACGGCGCCGCCAGATGTTTGCCCAACACATCGGAACGTGTATCCACACTATCGAGATCAATCTCCGGAAGTGCGACGTGCTCGAAAAACAATTGCTCAAAGCCCGTGCTAATACCTTTAGCGGCAACGTCTTCAGTCAGAACGGTTTCAATGTGGGCCCGTTTCCGTTGCTCTATTTCGGATGTCATCTGTGCAGCGATATTAATAAGTGGTCGGCTAGCCGGATGCCATTAAAGTGAAAAACCGTTCTTCTACCCCCAATAATGGGGTGTGGGCTGCATTTGATGCAACTTCTTCCGCCTGCTGCATATAACAGCCTTTAAACGAATCTAGCAGCTAACCGAGAGAAAACTCCCCGCTCCTTAAGACGCTGCCTATGAATCCTGGACTGTTTGGTCAACCCAAGTCATAGACAACTGGCACGGCAGAAGATTAAGCTACCTTGCGGCGTGGCTCAGGCTCACGATAAGCCATTTCAACGTGCTTTGGGCAATAAGAGTAACCTTCGAGCGTCTTTTCGCCACAGAAGCGGAAGTCCTTCTTTCCAGGTTCACCGGAAGGCCACTGGCAAGTCCGGAAGGGCGAAGGTCCATGATTGAACAGACGCTTGATGTTAAGGACCTTCTGATTTGTATTACTCATGATATCTACCCGATTCAGCATGATTCTGTACCGCACCCGTATTTGTGCGGCAGAGATAAATTTTAAATCTAAATATGGCTATAAGATAGTAGCCATATTTAGATACTTCTATCAATATTAGACTGATGAAATCAGTAATTCAACTAAATTATGACTTCCAAATAAAAACCCCTTGATTCAAATATAAATTAGCCCTTTGGGCAACCAACGCGTTCACCCGCCAAGATACCCGGCAGGGACACAGGGGCGGCTCTCAACATAAAAAAACACCTAATTTACGGGTTTATTTGACTGAACCGATAATGACCGTGCCACGGGGGAGGGTGACTAGGGTGACAACAACCCGCTGTATACTTGTTGGCGATTGGGCGCCTCCCTATAGTCGATAGCATATCTAGCGTTCAGCCAATACGGAGCGACGGTGGCATGGAGTTAACCCACTATTTACCGGTCCCAGTGCAAGCAATGCATTTAGCAATTGCCGCTCTTACAATGGGCGGCTTTGCGGCCGTTGGTGGAGTTCTCTCCGGGTCTAGGCGTGATCCTTTATTCGATGTTTTTTGCGGCTTTGGTGCGGTCACCGGAATGATGACCGTGCTCGGCGTTTTCACCAATATCCCGTTTTCGTGGATGGCGATCGGTTTCTGGCTTAGTGTCCCGCTTTCCGTGATTTTGATTTGGCGCCGCGACAAATCGTCGAATGATCAACAGCGTCGACTGGGATTATTAGCCAAGATATTGGTGCTCTCGACACCTGTTCTATTGTCGGTTAGCGCGATGCAGGCATCCCAGTGGGACGAGTTTTCACAATGGTTATTTAACGCGCTTTACATTTTTAAATTCGATGTATTCCCACAAATAGGAATGCCAACTTCGCCATCTGTTTTCCCGGCCTATCCTCACGGCAATCAACTATTTTCTTATCTCGTTTCGCATGCCAGCGGCACGTTCGTTGAGATGAGCGTCGCGTTCAGCAATATCTTTTTGTTATTGGTCTTGGCACCCGTTTATGTCGCTATGGTCGGATTCGGCAGTGAAACCCCGGCAAGTCAGCTGAAGAGTTGGTTTGCCGCGGCGTTCGGCATCCTCGGGGTAACGGTTCTCAGCACAACTTTCGTCCAAAAATTAATCTTTACCGCATATGCAGACACTGCGACGGCTGTG
>JAYYZV010000131.1:0-14079 GCA_036339975.1 Pseudomonadota bacterium
ATACTCGTAAGAACTTTTACAAGCAAGTAGAGGATAAGAACGGGCCATGCCCACCGTAGGCGCTACGACTATAGATCCGCAGGATGTCGCGCGGTTTTCGGCCATTGCCGGCGAATGGTGGGATCCTGATGGAAAATTTAAGCCCCTCCACCGTTTTAATCCGATCCGACTGAAGTATATCCGTGACAGGATGTGTGACCAATTCGACCGCGACCCTCAGTCGCTGCGACCTTTCGATGGGCTTAGATTTCTCGATGTAGGCTGCGGCGGTGGCCTGATTTCTGAGCCCCTGACGCGAATGGGGGCAAAGGTCACTGGCATCGACGCGTCTGACCGTAATATTCGGACAGCACAAGTCCACGCCATTCAGAGCGGGCTGGACATCGACTATAAGGCGGCAACGGTGGAAGACATAAGCGCGGGGGGTGAAACTTTCGACGCGGTCATTTCACTAGAAGTCGTCGAGCATGTCGCGGATACCGATCTATTTTTTGATGGATGTACGGCGCTGATGTCGAAAAACGGTGCGATTGTTCTAGCTACGCTAAATCGCACGCCAAAATCCTTCGTCCTCGGTATTATCGGTGCCGAATATGTAATGCGTTGGCTGCCACGAGGCACACATGACTGGAAGAAGTTCGTTCGCCCTTCGGAAGTCGCAAGGGGGCTTCGCCGAAATCAAGTTACCATCGAGGATATTTCTGGGCTAACCCTAAATCCGCTGACCGGGGAGTGGCACATTAGCAGGGACGTTTCGGTTAACTACGTCCTGTTCGGAACCCGCACGTAATTAATTTTCCGACTTAATCAACACAGTTACATCTATGCCTATCCGCACCCCCCCTGACAATTCAAAATATAGATTACATCTTTAGGTTTGAAGCAGGAGCGGCTAGTTATCAAGATTAAGCGTCTGGCTTAGGCCATGGAATACGCTGGAAATCGACACCTTCTTCCACAAGTTCGTCTGCTTCGTCGGAGGTTGCCTCGCCGTGAATGGAACGGGGTTCTTCTTCTCCGTAATGAATCTTACGCGCTTCTTCGGGAAATTTATCACCAACGTAATCGCTGTTTTCCTCGACATGCTTCTTGAGTTCGTAAAGCGCCTCAACATATTCGTTTAAAGCCGCATTCTTCGGCGACATGGCGGCGTTTGGCTTGGTGTCGTCCTTACCTTTACGAATACCGCCGAGGTTGGGTGCCATCAGTGCACGTGACGCTTTAGTATCCCCGCATACCGGACAGACGATTGCGCCGGCTTCTACCTGTTCGTCAAAGGATTCGTTATCCTTGAACCAACCTTCAAACACATGGTCGTTACCGCATTTCACATCGATCACTATCATATACTAGAAATTAAGGTAGAATCGGCGATTTCCAAGCGTTATTTTCATTATATCTATCAAAAGATAAAAATATGATATGCGTAGGACGTGTAACATCCCAACACCGTCGCCCTGGGTTGTCCGGTTTCTACCCCTAATTTCGAAAAACGGTGATGTTTTGGATCTCGCCTGCGGACAGGGACGCCACTCAGTTTTTTTGGCATCAGAGGGATTGCGTATTACCGCGCTGGACAGAGATATTTCGCGGCTACCTCGCGACGAACGGATCAATCCCGTCGAGGCAAACCTGGAAGAAGGGAACCCTTGGCCATTGGCAGGCCAGCGCTTCGACGGCATCGTAGTCACGAATTACCTGCACCGGCCCCTATTTCCAATTTTGATTGATAGTCTCCGACCGGGCGGCGTGATGATTTACGAGACCTTCTCTATCGGTAACGAGGCTTATGGCCGACCTCGCGACCCTGAATTCCTCTTGCGGGAAGGAGAACTGCTTGAAGCTTTTTCAGGAAAGCTGACAGTAGTAGCGTACGAGGCAGGCGCGATCGACCAGCCTGCTCCCGCCGTCGTCCAGCGCATAGCTGCAGTAAAACAGGGGAAAACGGCTAATGTTATTCTAGTACCTGTTTAAACTCTTTGCCGATCTGATGATACGATCGACCATTGGCCAGAGACGGAATTGATCGTCTTGCAGCCACCACGCGAGCCGGATCGATATCGGCAACAATAACGCCAGGGACTTTACCCGCCTCGGAGACAATTTCGCCCCACGGATCGACGATGAGAGAATGGCCATAGGTCTGCCGGCCCCCAGCGTGATCGCCGCACTGCGCGGCTGCAAATACCCAGCAGCCCGTTTCAATCGCACGGGCACGCAGGAGGACATGCCAGTGCGCACGTCCTGTTGTGCGTGTGAAGGCCGACGGTATACCAATAAAGTCAGCACCCGCATCGGCAAGATGGGCATATAGGGCGGGAAAACGAATATCGTAACAAATGGTTAGTCCGGCCCGACCCCATGGTAAATCCACAACCACGGCGGTATCGCCAGACTTATAGGTTGCGGATTCGCGGTATGATTGGCCGTTTTTTAGATCCACATCAAACATGTGAATTTTGTCGTAGGTTGCGGAAACAACGCCGTTAGGGTCTATAACAAAGGTTCGGTTGGAAATCCGACCGTTGTCCGAGAGAATAGCCAAAGAACCGACATGCAGCCAAATTTTTAGCTCAGCGGCAAGATCCCTGAACGACAATAGCGCTGGGTGGCGCGTTTCTTCGAAGGACTTTCTAAACAGAGCCTTCCTGTCGGGCTCCATCAGCGCAACGCACTCGGGCAGCGACACGAACTCCGCTCCTTCTGACGCGGCTGTCCTGACCAGAGATGACGCCGTCTCCACATTGGTGGCAATCTCATTACAAGCGTTGACTTGAACGCAGGCGAGGCGGAAGGGGGCGCCCATCAGGCGAGGCCGAGCATCCCGTCGAGCTTGCCAGCCCGTTCGAGCGCAGCTAGATCGTCCGAACCGCCGACGTGATGGCCGTCTATAAATATTTGCGGGACAGTATGCCGGCCATTTGCGCGTTCGATCATTTCGGTTCGGCGGCCGGGGCTGGTATCAACATCTATTTCTTCGAGGGCGGTGCCTTTCTGCATTAACAGGTGTTTGGCACGGGCGCAGAACGGACAAAACGTGCTTGAGTACATTTCAACTTTTGCCACGGCAGCGGTCCTTCTTTGACATAAAAGGCGAGACAATAATATGGGGCGGAATGTTCCATTTGTCATCCTGTGAACGAGGGGCGATGACAAAGACCCACCGTTCTCCGTAAGAAAAACCGGCTGCAGCAACTCCATCCCTGCACCCGAAACATTTGGGAGACAGAATTGCGCGGGCAGAGCGCGGCGTGACAATCTTATTTCCCCGTCAAAATACCTGATCCCGAAGATACCGGTCGGACACGGCCACACTATTTCCGATACGGAAAGCGGCCTATGGTAAAAAAATGATCGATGATAATGCACTATTCGACCGCATTGCCGTGCGCCAGCACCGCCAACGTGCCGCAAAAAATATCGCAAAACACGATTTTCTATACCGTGAGATTGCTGACCGCATATCGGACCGCCTTGAAGACATCAATCGCCGCTTCGAGACTGTTATCGATATCGGGGGTGGACACGGGGCGACTGTTTTACCTGTTGCTCCGGCCAACATAGTCACAGGGGATTTATCCGATGCATTACTCCGAGTATCCGACCGGCCGAAAGCCGTCGCGATGGACGAAGAGTTTCTGCCATTCGGTGCCAATACGTTCGACCTAGCGATATCGTGTCTAGCACTGCACTGGGTGAACGATTTACCCGGCGCACTCATACAGATCCGTCGGATGCTAAAGCCCGACGGGCTTTTTATGGCAGCAATACTTGGCGGCGACACTCTCGTCGAATTACGCCGCGCCTTTCTGGAAGCAGAAGCGGAAACGACCGGCGGAACCAGCCCGCACACATCGCCTGTCGCCGAAATTATGGATGGAGGAGCACTGCTTCAGCGAGCCGGGTTTGCATTGCCGGTCGTCGATACCGACACGCTTACCGTCACATATACCGATATTTTTGCACTGATGCGGGATATACGCGGCATGGGAGCAGCAAACGCCGTCACCGCCCGCAACAAGACCTTTCTTCGCCGGGATACGTTATTCGCCGCCGCGGCGCGGTATCAGGAACTTTACGCCGACGCAGAAGGGCGAATCCCCGCAACGTTTCAGGTTATATGGCTAACCGGTTGGGCACCCTCTGACACCCAACAGCAGCCTCTAAATCCTGGTAGTGCCCGGTCTCGTCTCTCCGAAGCACTTGGCACTAAGGAACAAGGGGTAGACGAAAAAACCGCCCCGTCAAATTAATCTCTATCCGGAAGACGGCATCGCTCTCTGCCGCGATTCGCGGTTTTCTTTTATCAGAATAGAGAACACGCCGGCCATAGCGGCAAGCCCAACTGACAACCACCAGACGAATTCGGATTTCGCAGTTAGATCGACCACTCGGCCTCCGATGACGACACCTATCGCCGCTCCCAAAGAGTGGCCACCGAACAATAGGCCCAACGTCAGGCCAATGATCCGCACGCCGATATGAGTGGCTACAATATTGGCGATCACGGGAAACGTTGCGAAGTTGAGAGTGCCAAAGATCGCAGCAAAAACAAACATCACATTAATATCGGCCGATATAAAAAACAGCAGCAAGAACGTCGCTGCGCGAAGAAAAAACATGCTAGCGAGAAGACGCGGGCGGTTAACATGGTCTGCAAGCCATGAGAAGAAAATCACACCCACGAGATTACCCAGGCCGTGTATTCCGTAGGCCGCCGACCCTTCGACCAGAGTGAAGCCGCACGAAATGGCGTAGGGAATAAAATAGACGTCGATCACGCCCGCCGTTGTAAAGCCGCAAAGCGAAAATGCGCCGAATAGCAGCACGAACGTGCGATTGGCGAATAGGAATTTCAGCCGATCGATCAAAGTGTCGTTATCGGGGACTGCGCGCGTATCAGGACGGTCTCCCGGCTCTTCGAGCGGTGGCTTGAAGCGCAGAAGCACAAGGACGGCCATTGCCGCCATCACAACAGCAACGATCTGATAAGACTGCCGCCAGCCAAGCGCGGCGATCATAATCCCCAGCAGTGTCAGGATCGGCAGTTGTCCCCCGGACGCCCCCGATACCCCGATGCCAATCGCGAGACCACGAAACTTGACGAAATAACTTGAAACCGCCGCCGTCACCATGGGTATGGATACGGACGCCCAGCCGACCCCTCCGACGATACCGAACATGATGTAGTAGTAGGTCGTCTCGGTTACGTAAGAGGTCGCGCCCACGCCAAGCGACAGTGCCAGCAGGCCGCATGCCATCACGATGCGCGCGCCGAACCGATCCATCAGATTGCCGGCGATCGGTGATCCCAGCGCCATCATGACCAGCACCAGCGAAGCGCCCGTCGAGACCTGCGTTGCCGACCACCCCAGTTCCTGTGCCCAAATCGGCAGCACCATGCTGACCGACGACCGGGCGCCGAAAGTAAAGCTGAGGGCAATGAAACATATCGCGACGACTATCCAGCCGCGCTGTCGGTTAGTTTCCGCGACGGTCGTCATGCCGCCGCCGGCGTCGTCGCCGATTCTTCACCCCGGGTCTCGCGGATTAACCATGTCAGGGTCGCCGCCAGAAAAGCGAGCCCGATAGAGACGATCCAAACCCAATCATAGCTTTGGAAGTTGTCGAAAAAATACCCTCCCATGAAAGCACCGGCCGCCGCGCCGGCGGAATGTCCAGCAAACAACAAGCCTAACGTCAGGCCCATCACCCGGACCCCTATATGCGTGCTGACAAGGCTGGCGAGCACGGGCATCGCCGAATAGTCAAAAATGCCGAAGAGAACAGCGAACAGAAAAAGTAGTTGGGGGCTGCCAGTGATTTCCATCAGGATCAGAAACGTCAGCGCCCGGAAAAAATAGTTGCCGCCCAGCAGCAGCGGCCGGTTGACCTTATCGGCCAGATACCCCGCGAGGATCATGCCGCACATATTGAATGCCGACAGCACTCCAAGCGCGGCGGCGCTCTCAAACCGGGGAAAACCGCACGACATCGCATAGGGTATCAGATGCACTTCGATCACGCCCGACGTTGTGAACCCGCAGATCATAAATCCGAAAAACAGAAGCCAGAAAGTCGAATTGCTGCAAATCAGGCCAAGGCGGACCATCAGAGCCGCTTCGATTGTTCCGCCCGCGTTGTGTGCCGTTCGGCTGGCAGGGGTGATCAAAAACCAAGCCACGGGCGCAAGCGCCATTATGAAAATGCCAAAACCGGCAAAACTGGCGCGCCAGCCCGCCCATTCCACCAGCGCCGCCAGCAGCGGAATCATCAGCAATAGCCCACCGGCGGCGCCAGATGTGGCGACGCCAGTGGCGAGCCCCCTGTGCTCGTCAAAAATCTGTGCAATGGTCGCCGATGCTTGCGGCGCCGCTAGCGACCCATAGCCAAGCCCGCCGATGATGCAGAACAAAAAGATAAATTGCCACTGCTGGGTCATTAGGGAGGTCGACGCAATCGACCCGCCGACGCAGATCAGTGCACCCGCGACCACAGGCCGCGGACCGATTCGATCGAGCAAGTTGCCAGCCAGCGGTGATATCAACGTCATGAAGACAAGCACAATAGACCCGCCGCTTGAAATAAAGGTGCGATCCCAGCCGAGATCCTGTTCCCAAGCCGGCATGATCAGACCCAGCGCGGAGCGAGCAGAGAACACCATCCCCAGTGCCAAAAAAATAAACAGGACGATAGCCCAACCGCGCGGGTTGGCACGATACATGGCGGTTAATGAATTAGATCTAGAGGACATCGGCTATGCGGTACCATGGACGTAACACAAATTCACTTCATAAATAATCCCGCAGCATGGCGATCAACGGTTTGTCGGCCGGCGGCATCGGATAGTCGCTCAGCCGCATCGGCGCCACCCATTTAATTCTCTGGTTTTCCAATGGCGTGACCTGGCCTCGCCACTTGCGGCAAGCATACAGCGGCATAAGCAGGTGAAAGTCATCATAGGCATGGGATGCGAAGGCAAATGGCGCGAGACAGCTTTCCACGGTATCCACCCCCAATTCCTCCCGTAGTTCACGGATCAAGGCAATCTCTGGTGTTTCCCCATCCTCAACCTTACCCCCGGGGAATTCCCAACGCCCGGCCATTGGCTTGCCTTCGGGGCGCTGCGTGTTTAGCACCCGTCCATCTACATCAAAAAGAGCGACCGCCACCACGAGAAGAAGAGAATGGTCCGACATATGGTGGGTCAGAACCGCCCCCCAGCGTCAAGAACGGTAGTCAGCATTGATCGAAATATAGTCGTGGGTAAGATCACAGGTCCACACCTTTGCTTTACCTCGGCCAATATTCAGATCAACGGCTATAACGATTTCATGGCCTTTCATGTGTTCCGCAACCGGAATTTCCTTGTAGCCGGTCACGACCCTACCCTTGTCGGCCACTGCAATACCGCCAATGCTTATCGCCAGTTTATCCCGATCAGCTTCCTCACCGGATTTACCAACGGCCATGACGATACGGCCCCAGTTCGCATCTTCGCCAGCAATAGCTGTTTTGACCAACGGTGAGTTGGCTATAGCGAGGCCAATCTTTTTCGCGGATCTCGAGGATCGCGCTCCGGATACGTTAATAGTAACGAACTTGGTCGCACCCTCCCCGTCACGCACGATCTGATGTGCCAGATCGGTCATAACTTCTTCAAGCGCGCTGCGAAACGCGCGGAGTTTTATATCTCCAAGCATTGAAATTTTAGCGTGTTTCGCCGCGCCAGTGGCAAAAACCAGCACCGTATCACTGGTTGAGGTGTCGCCGTCGACGGTTATCGAATTGAACGAACGTTCAGCGGCACGCACTGTCAACGCATGCAAAACATCAGCTGGAATTGTTGCGTCTGTAAAGACGAAAGAAAGCATCGTCGCCATGTCGGGAGCTATCATACCTGAACCTTTGGCAATCCCACCGATGGTTATCTCTGTGTCGCCGATCTTGACGCGACGCCACGCCCCCTTGGGAAAGGTGTCGGTCGTCATTATCGCGGATGCAGCGTCCATCCAACCGTCCGGCGAAAGTGATTTTTTTAGCCCGTTAATCGATTTAGTGATTTTCTTGTCAGCTAGAGTTTCGCCGATGACACCGGTCGACGCGACAAAAACGTGCGACTTAGGGACATCGAGCACTGCGGCTGCTCTATCCACCGTGCGCCGGACGGATTGTTCGCCCTCTTTGCCGGTAAAGGCATTAGCGTTGCCAGCGTTCACAATGAGTGCGCGCGCGCGTCCTCTCTCCGCCTGACGTTTGCACCAATGGACCGGCGCTGCTGCAGTCTTCGATTGGGTGAAAACACCGGCGACCTGAGTCCCTTTATCGAGGACTGCAAGAAACAAGTCTTTGCGATCCATATACTTTAGACCGCAGGAGGCGCTTGCGAGCCTTACGCCAGGAATAATGGGCATATCGGGGAAGCCGGTGGGTGCCAAAGGCGCATTCTTGGGCATTTTCTTTGTTATCACTTGCTGGTGAACCTCTGGCGAGAGTCTAGCGCGAATCCCAATGCGGCGGAAACTTTGCTGAAATGGATTGCCGGATAGGATAATTTTAAGCAGACATAAAAACAAAAATGTAACAGGAAATGGCCCAATAGGTATCGCCTAATTCGTTGCTGGAGGGAAGAAGCACTTAAAACTTCCTAACCGCGGCATATCGAGCGGAAAATAACGCGAACCGAAAAAATTAATCCAACTTTTTAATTTTAAATACGGACCCTTATTGCCTGTACCCAGCGCCAGGCGTAGTTTGTGACCACAGTCAAAACGCTCAAAAAAAGGTTACGCGTCATGTCAATAATCGCGCATCGTCTGTCGCGCATTAAGCCGTCACCTACAAATGTTCTCACCGGAAAAGTAGCTCAACTGAAACGTGAAGGCCGCGATATAATCGGTCTAGGTGCGGGCGAGCCAGACTTCGATACACCTGATAACGTAAAGGCAGAAGCCAAAAGGGCGATCGACGCGGGGCAGACTAAATACACACCGATCCCGGGTACCCTAGCCCTGCGGGAAGCAATATGCGCCAAGTTTAAGCGGGATAACGGGCTGGATTACGCCCCTGATCAGATCATCGTCAGCTGTGGGGGCAAACAGGTGATCTATAATGCTTTCATGGCCACACTGGATCCGGGGGACGAAGTTATCATACCCGCGCCTTACTGGGTGTCCTACCCCGACATGGTGCTTCTGGCTGAGGGCACGCCAGTGTTTATCGAAGGTTTGGAAACTAACGGTTTTAAAATCACGCCCCAAGATCTTGAGGCCGCCATTACACCGAGGACCAAATGGGTATTGCTTAATTCACCCAGTAACCCAACCGGTGCAGCCTATAGCCCCGATGAAATAAAGGGTCTGACCGATGTTCTGATGCGCCATAAACACGTCTGGATCATGGCCGACGACATGTACGAGCACGTCGTCTATGACGATTTTGAGTTTTCGACACCGGCCGAGGTGGAGCCCGCACTGTTTGGCCGCACGCTCACCCTAAACGGACATTCCAAAGCCTACGCCATGACAGGCTGGCGCGTTGGCTACGGTGCCGGGCCCGTCGAACTGATTAAGGGGATGGTGGCGGTGCAGTCGCAATCCTCGACGCATACGTCGTCAATCAGTCAGGCGGCGGCGGTTGAGGCACTTAACGGCACACAAGAATTTATTAAACCAAATAACGAGATGTTCAAGAAGCGGCGGGATATAGTGGTGTCTATGCTAAACCAAGCCGACGGCATCAAATGCCAGACCCCTGAAGGTGCTTTCTATGTGTATCCGTCCTGCTCCGGTACAATTGGCAAAACTGCGCCGGACGGCACTACGATCGCGAACGATTCCGACTTCTGTAACTACCTTCTTGAAGCGGAGGGCGTAGCCGTGGTGCCAGGAATCGCGTTCGGGCTGCAGCCCTTTTTCCGGATTTCCTATGCTACATCCGAGAAAGCTCTGGAAGATGCATGCCGGCGAATCCAGAGGGCGTGCAGGATGCTTAGCTAGACTGACTGCGCCGACAAGAATTTTTTCAGCCCTCTCAAGAAATTACCCTGTAAACAGGTTATCGCTGACTTCCTCATGAGTTACCATACGTAGGATCTTAAAAAACACAGGACAGAATTTATGGGGGGCTACGCCTTTGCCGTCGATATCGGCGGCACGTTTACCGACATTGTTTTGCGCCACGAAGATGGGCGGACTTGGGTCGACAAAACGTTAACCACTTATGGCAACCTGCTGGACGGTTTCTTCCTGGCAGTTGACACAGCCATGGCCAAAGCCGGAATTTCTCCGGCCGATGTCGACGATGTCATCGTGCATGCTACCACCGTGGTAACAAACTCGGTGCTGACGAGGTCAGGCCAGCCGACAGCACTGTTTGTTACGGAGGGGTTTAAGGACGTTCTTTATATTCGTGATGAGCACCGTTACGATATGTTCGACCCCCAGATCGAGTACGCTGACCCCATAGTGCCGCGCGAGCTCCCCGGGGGCATTACACAAATAACTCTGGCTAACGCAAACGTCTCTCTGGAGATCGACGAGGCCCAAATCTCGGAGATTACAGAGGAGATGCGGAAAAAGAACGTCGAGGCGGTCGGCATCTGCCTGCTGAACGCCTACGTTAACGGCTCCAACGAACGACGCATCCGCGATTTACTTTTGGCGGAGTGGCCAGAACTCTACGTATCGATCTCTTCCGAAGTCGCACCGCAGATCCGGGAATACCCAAGGGCTGCAACGACGGCGCTCAATGCCTACACCCGGCCCATCACCGAGCCATATCTTACCAGTCTATCGCATGAGCTGGAAAAACGCGGCTTTGCTAGCCAGCCGCTAATCATGATGTCAAATGGTGGTGTATTGGGAACCGAGACGGCCAGCCGCTTTCCGGTCCGGATGATGGAATCTGGCCCCGCCGCTGGCGCGCTCATAGCAAGTTACTACGCGGACCGTCTTGGCCTCGACCGACTGATGTCATTCGACATGGGCGGCACCACCGCCAAGGCTTGCCTGATAGAGGATCACAAGCCCTTGGTTACCGGGCTTTTTGAAGTTGACCGCATGTACCGGTTCAAATCCGGCAGCGGGATTCCGGTAATTATTCCCGCCGTCGATATGATTGAGATTGGTGCCGGTGGCGGTTCACTTGCTAGCATCGATTCCTTGGGTCTACTAAAAGTAGGGCCGCGCAGCGCGGGTTCGGAGCCAGGACCAGCCTGTTACGGTCGGGGTGGCGAAAATCCCGCTGTAACTGACGCCGATGTTGTGATTGGCATCTTGGACGCCGACAACTTTCTGGGTGGTGAAATGCAGCTCAACAAGGCAGCGGCGGAAGCCGCCATCAAGCCGCTGGCAGAGCAGCTGAGCACCTCCGTCAAACAAGCAGCCGGGGGTATTTTTCAGGTCGTCAATGAATCAATGGCTGCAGCTGCAAGGGCGCACGCCACCGACCGAGGTATAGACTATCGCGGCATACCGGTGTTGGCGTTCGGGGGCGCTGGGCCTGTACACGCCTGCCACGTGGCGGAGTTGCTAGAATCAACTACGGTTATCTATCCGCCACTCGCCAGCGTTCTCTCGGCCTTCGGTACTCTGGTCACCCCGGTGCGGTTAGATCTTGCCCGCGGAACGACCGGCGGTATTGACTGGGAAACAGCTGCAAACACATATGCCGATATGATTGCCGAGGCGCGTATCGCACTGGAAGCCGCCGGCACGCCGGCGGACATTATCCGCTATGCGTATGGTGCTGATATGCGCTATGCCGGCCAGCAGAATGAGGTCACGGTGGACTTTTCCGTCGACCCTTCCGTCCACCGCGACATCGACGGCATGCGTGAAGCGTTCGAGACAGCCTACGAGTTACAATACGGCCTTCGACTGCCCGACATGGAGATCCAGGTAGTCGCTTGGCGCATCAGCGCCCATGGTCCGGCGGTAGAACGTCATGGTACCCCAGAACTCGCCGACGAGGCCGGCATGCCCAAGAGCCATCGCGAGGTGTTGATCGGCGACAAAACGGCGTCTGTATCCGTATACGATCGGACGGCGCTTGCGGCAGGCCAGGAGCTGCCGGGACCAGTTATCATCGAGGAGCGTGAGACTACGATATTCATTCTGCCACGCTGGCATGCCAGCGTGGAGGAAAACGGTTGCATCACCGCCAACAAAATAGACTAGTACTTTATCGAGGGTCAGGCCCTTTCTCTTTTCCACCACCCACTATCACCATGGCATATATCGCCGAGAAAAGAGACACCGCCGAAACGAGGACAAAGGAGAGCGCAATGGCTATGGACGGAATTGAGCTAGAAATCCTGTGGAGCAACCTGATCAGCGCCGCCAGCGAACAAGCGCGTGCTCTCCAACGGATCGCATTCAGCCCCGTGGTGCGCGAGGCTGGCGACCTCGCCTGTGCGCTGCTAGACCGCAAGGGGCGTATGATCGCGCAAGCGGTGACGGGCACGCCGGGTCACATTAATACGCTGGCAGCGGCAGGCAAACACTTCGTAGAAAGGTTTCCACCAGACACCCTACTAGAAGGTGATATACTAATAACCAACGATCCATGGCTATCAGCTGGTCACTTCTTCGACATTTCCGTCGTCACGCCAGTTTTCCGCAAGGGTAAAGTTATCGCCTTCTTCGGATCCACTATCCATCATACTGATATTGGTGGATACGGCGTCGGCGCCGGTGCGCGCGATGTGCACGAAGAAGGCTTATGGATCCCTCGAGCCAAGCTGTATGAGGCCGGTGAGCCGAACGACCTTCTTTTCGATATGGTGCGCCATAACGTTCGGACACCCGACGAAGTTCTAGGCGATCTGGCAGCACAGGTATCGTCGGGCCGTGTCGGTGCCGAACGTCTGCAGCTTTTGTGTGACCGTCACCAACTGGACGATATCGACGAGCTAGCAGATGAAATTATCAATCGTTCGGAATCCGCGACGCGTGAGTCCATCCGCAAACTAAAGTCTGGTACTTATTGCGGCGAAAGCCGGTTCGATATTCCGGGTGGTCAAGAAATCTTGCTTAAATGCGCACTAAATATCGACACGGCCGACGGCTCCATTCATGTCGATTTCACCGGTTCATCCGGACCCAGCCCACACGGCGTCAACGTCGTGCTCAATTATACCCATGCCTATTCGACCTTTGCGCTAAGATCCACGCTCGACCCCGATCTACCAAACAACTACGGCAGTCTTAAACCGATCACAGTCAGCGCCCCGGAAGGCTGCATAGTCAACGCTAAGTACCCGTCGCCCGTCGCCGCACGCCACGTGGTAGGTATGTATGTACCTATGCCAATCCTCAAGGCACTACACCAAGTCGTTCCAGACAAAGTGTTAGCGGAAGGTGCCGGCGCGGTGTGGACCTTTCAGGTTCAGGGTAAGGACGATCAGGGCGAGCCGTTCACCAGTGCCATGTTTAACTATTCGGGAGGCATGGGAGCACGGCGCGAGAAAAGCGGCTTGGGCGCCACTTGCTATCCTACCGGTGTGGCCGCTGTGCCGGTAGAGGTGCTGGAAGCGGCCATGCCAATCGAATTCACACAGAAGGAACTGATCGATGGATCTGGCGGCAATGGCGCGACTAGCGGCGGTGACGGGCAGGTTATTGGTTTCCAGCTAAGAACCGAAGACGACTGGCTACTCAATGCCGTGCCCAGTCGTCTTAAAATCGGCGCCGAGGGCTTAGAGGGTGGCAAGGACGGCAAGCCAGGGCGTTTCATGATCAATGGTAAGGACGCCTCTCAAGCCAACAAAATGGCCATGAAGCCTGGAGACAAGGTCCTGCTACAAACGCCCGGCGGGGGGGGATACGGAAAAATGCAATGATACCAGCGGCTTCGCCTTTTTTGCAGTGGCCACCGTCCTGACAGCACTAACACTGGCGTTGTCGCCAAACCGGACAGTGCGGGGCATAAAGAGAAGTGGAGCCAAACACAACAAAGCCAACAATCGGATAAATGATATAGCCACATAACGTCGTCCGGAAATCAGAAGATGGCGAGGCAACAGAACCAAAAAAAGGGAGTTTTGAGAATGGCAGAGGAAAATTCGGTCGAAAATTT
>JAYYZV010000132.1:0-8988 GCA_036339975.1 Pseudomonadota bacterium
CCACACCGCAACACCGACATGAGAAAGGAACGGTCGTTTTTTCGCCCGTGGGGTTAAGAAAAATTAAAAAATGTCAAAAATAACCTTAAAAATTATATGCAATAAGTCAGACTGAGCCTTTGCGCCCACGATGATGTATTCATCCGGATGAACCAACCCCGCCATTAGACGGGCCCTTTCATCAAGCATATCCGCGTCAAGCTGCTCCGATCTAAGCAAAGAGATGCGTCTTTCATAATCACGCCGAACAGCGCGGGTCGATTTTAGTGTGTCTTCTGCCGCCGAAACCTGCTTCTGGACATGCATCCAGGCAATAATGCCGCGATCGCCGTGAAAAGCATGAATGAGAAAATACGAAACAAAGAGTGCTCCGATCATTGGAACAATCATGCGGCGCGATCGTCTTTTTATTTCGTGGACAGCTCCCATTTCCGAATCGAATCACATTTCGATTCGTTCGGTCAACAAAAAAAGACTCATATCCGAAAAATTTATTTGAAATTAGGACTAAATTCTCCATGAACCGACTCAGATTCATGATTTGACTCTCGAATACCTATAGCCGAACAGCTCCGCGTCCAGCATACATCGCCGCTGGACCAAGATCTTCCTCAATACGGATCAGCTGATTGTATTTTGATAGTCGGTCCGACCGTGCCAGAGACCCCGTCTTTATCTGGCCGCAATTCGTCGCAACGGCAAGATCAGCGATCGTAGTGTCCTCTGTCTCCCCCGAACGGTGAGACATAACCGCCGTGAAAGCTGCCATGTGCGCCATCTCGACCGCTGCGAGTGTCTCGGTCAGAGTACCTATCTGATTAACTTTCACGAGTATTGAGTTTGCGATGCCGCGACTGATCCCGTCGGAAAGGCGGGCCGGATTCGTCACAAACAAATCATCCCCGACAAGCTGGACGCTGTCGCCCATCGTGTCCGTCAGGACCTTCCACCCATCCCAGTCGTCCTCAGCCAACCCATCTTCAATGGAAATGATTGGATAGCTTTTGCACAAATCGGCGTAGTACGCTGCCATTTCCGTGGCAGAGAGAACTTTTCCCTCTCCATTTAGATGATACTTACCATCTTTGAAAAATTCTGTTGAGGCGGCATCAAGGGCTAAATAGACGTCTTCTCCGACTTTGAAACCGGCCTCGTTGATCGCTTGAACGATAAAATCTAAGGCGTCGCGCGTACCACCAAGGTCAGGTGCAAAACCACCCTCATCGCCCACATTCGTATTGTGCCCGGCCTGCGACAACCTGGTGCGGAGCGCATGGAAGATCTCCGCGCCCCAGCGCACGGCATCTGAAAGACTATCCGCACCAACCGGCATCACCATAAATTCCTGAAAATCGATAGGGTTGTCAGCGTGAGCGCCGCCATTAAGTATGTTCATCATCGGCACCGGCAAAACTCTTGCAGAGGTGCCACCTACATATCTGTAAAGCGGAAGGTCAGCGTCGTCTGCGGCGGCTTTCGCAAGGGCAAGGCTTACACCAAGAATTGCATTGGCGCCGAGGCGTGCCTTGTTTTCTGTCCCATCCAGGTCGATCATGCGTTGGTCGAGCAGCGCCTGTTCTTCGGCATCCATTCCGGACAACGCCTCGAATATTTCGTCATTCACTATTTCAACGGCATTTAGTACTCCCTTACCTCTGTAACGCTCTATATCGCCGTCACGAAGCTCAACCGCCTCAAATGCTCCGGTAGATGCGCCCGATGGCACTGCCGCGCGGCCAGCAGCACCCGTTTCGAGTTCAACTTCAACCTCAACGGTAGGGTTACCTCGGGAATCGAGTATCTCTCGGGCATGTATATCGACGATCGCGGACATGATTGCTTCCTGAAACGTGCGGTTTGGAGACTGACGGATAGATAACCTCCAAGTCTTGGGTTCGCAATCGTTGTGTCAAATTTCTACGGGGTTCGCCTTCGCAATACGGTCTAACTCGACTAACGTTTCAAGAATCTCTGGTAGTTTTTTCAGCTGGACCATATTGGGACCATCCGACGGAGCCGAATCCGGGTTCTCGTGCGTTTCCATAAATACGCCAGCCACACCAATTGCCATAGCTGCCCTAGCTAAGACAGGAACGAACTCGCGCTGACCGCCGGACGCATTCCCCTCTCCACCTGGCTGCTGGACAGAATGCGTTGCATCGTAAACTACCGGACACCCCGTCTTTGCCATTATCGGCAAAGCCCGCATGTCCGACACAAGCGTGTTGTAGCCGAATGACGCTCCGCGTTCACAAACCATTACCCGGTCATTGCCAGCTGCATGGGCCTTCTTAACTACATTTTGCATATCCCACGGCGCTAGGAATTGACCTTTTTTGATATTTAGCGCCCTGCCAGTTTTTGCGGCCGCAATGATAAGATCAGTCTGTCGACTTAAAAAAGCAGGGATTTGGAGAACATCAACCACTTCGGCCACAATTGCACAATGCTCCGGCAGATGAATATCGGTGAGCACCGGACATCCATACACCTCGCGAACCTCGGCGAGGATCGGCAGACCTTGCTCAAGTCCAATGCCGCGAGGACTATCAAGTGACGTGCGGTTAGCCTTATCAAATGAGGTTTTGTATATGAGTCCAATCCCCAGGTTGGCTGACATCTCCGCAAGGGTCCCACAAATTTCCAGCGCATGCTCGCGACTTTCAAGGACACAGGGCCCGGCGATCAATACGAATGGCTTATCGTTGGCGATTTGTACGTCGCCGATATCGATCATCTTGGGCATGATCATATACTATACGAGCCGCGAATGTTCGACGGCCGCAGCGATGAAAGAACTAAAAAGCGGGTGAGGGTCGAACGGTTTGGACTTTAGCTCTGGATGGAACTGGACTCCGATGTACCAAGGGTGATCCGGTAGCTCCACAATCTCCGGCAGAACGCCGTCCGGCGAAACGCCGGAAAATCGCACGCCAGCAGCTTCAAGGCGATCACGATAATTGATGTTCACTTCATAGCGGTGTCGGTGGCGTTCGCTAATATCTGTTTCGCCATATATCCGGCGTACCAACGAGCCTTCTTGCAAGCGGCAGTCATAAGCCCCCAGCCTCATCGTCCCGCCGAGATTGTCACCTACCCCACGCCGTTCTACCGTATTGCCGCGCTCCCACTCCGTCATCAGGCCAACGATAGGTTCCTCACAGTCCCCGAATTCCGTGGATCCTGCCTTTTCTATCTTAGCCAGACTGCGTGCGGTTTCAATCACCGCCATCTGCATACCGAAACAGATACCAAAATAAGGGACGTTGTGTTCGCGCGCGAATTTCGCGGCGGCAATCTTACCCTCAGCACCGCGCTCTCCAAAGCCACCGGGCACCAGAATGCCCTCTACATCGGAGAGATGGTGCACAGCATCCTCCGACTCAAAGATCTCGGAGTCGATCCAGTTCATTTTTACTCGAACGTTATTATCGATTCCGCCATGGTTCAGCGCTTCCGCAAGGGATTTATATGAATCCAAAAGGTTAGTGTATTTTCCAACGACAGCAATCGTAACCTCACCTTCAGGATTTTTTACCCGTTGTACAATCTGATCCCAACGACCCAAGTCTAAACCGTTACCATCGGCACGGTCATCGTCCAAACGGAAGTGGCGCACAAGTTGCCGATCCAGTCCACGTTCATGATAACAGATCGGCACCTCGTAGATCGTGCTTACATCAGGCGCGCTTATCACGTTGTCCACCGCCACATTACAAAAGAGCCCGATTTTGCGGCGTTCGTCACTCGGGATATCCTGGTCGCAGCGACAAAGGATCATATCCGGTTGGATACCCACGCTTTGAAGCTCCTTGACCGAATGCTGGGTTGGTTTGGTCTTCAGTTCGCCGGCGGATTTCAGAAATGGCACCAAAGTCAGGTGCATAAACATCGAGCGATCCGGACCAAGCTCATTTCCGAGTTGACGGATCGCTTCGAGAAACGGCAGACTTTCGATATCCCCTACCGTACCGCCGATTTCGCAAAGGACGAAATCCTCATTTCCGACATCGCTGAGAGCAAATTCCTTAATGGCGTCAGTGACGTGAGGAATTACCTGCACAGTCGCACCGAGATAGTCACCGCGGCGCTCTTTCTCAATTACGTTGGTGTATATGCGCCCCGTCGTGACATTATCGGTTTTCCTCGCCGGCACGCCGGTAAACCGCTCGTAGTGACCCAGATCGAGATCCGTCTCCGCTCCATCATCAGTCACGAAAACTTCACCATGCTGCGTTGGGCTCATCGTTCCAGGGTCTACATTTAGGTAGGGATCTAATTTGCGCAGTCGCACCTTACAGCCGCGCGCCTGCAAAAGCGCCGCTAGGGCCGCCGATGCTATACCTTTGCCGAGTGATGAGACCACGCCGCCAGTAATGAAAATAAACCGCGTCATGGACCGATAGTATACAGTACTTTAAAGCATCTGTGAAAGTGTCACCGGCAAACAAATCGAGAAAAACAACAAAAGCGATTCGTTTGTGTAAAAATTCTACTTGCCGAGCGGCACGGCCGGCCCTGGCGCCGGAGCGGCAGGCGCCGACGGCGCGGGTGGCGCTGAGCCGGGTCGGTCAAGAATGGATTTCGGCGCGCGGTTAGACGATGACATGATCGCAAGAGTTAGACTGGTCGCGATGAAACAGGCTGCGAGCACCGCCGTCGCGCGGGTTAGCAGGTTCGCCGTACCGCGGGTGCTCATCATCCCACCCATCGTGCCGCCACCCATGCCGAGCGCGCCACCCTCACTACGTTGCAGCAAAACGACCGCAACTAGGGCAAGAGCAAGCAATAGGTGCACGATCAATATTACTTGGATCATCTTATATCCGTCCCAGATTTCCGGCGGATGTTTAATGCCAAATTATCGGTTTGGCTAGGCGTTTCCATATCTTGAAATAGCCTCAGACCGCTTGGGCGATCGCCCAAAATTCTTCAGCCTTAAGGCTTGCACCACCGACCAATGCACCGTTGACGTTATCAATGTTCAGAATTTCCCTTGCGTTCTCAGGCTTTACCGACCCACCATAAAGGATGCGGACTCTGTCTCCCTCGTCCGCGATGTCGGCCAGCACCAACCGGATTGCATCGTGCACCTCTTTAATATCGGCAAGGGTCGGCGTGCGCCCAGTTCCAATAGCCCAAACCGGTTCGTAGGCAACGACCAGAGTATCGCCAGATGACCCCACTGGTACCGACCCGAGGAGTTGGTCCATGACAACCGCAACCGCCTGCCCAACATCTCGTTCGTCCATAGTTTCGCCCACACATACGACAGGCACCAGCCCAGCTGACTGCGCCGCAGCGGCTTTAGCCGTAACCATAGCATCGTCCTCGGCATGATCCGCGCGCCGCTCAGAATGGCCAACAATTACGTAGGCGCAGCCAGCGTCTGCAAGCATCCCTGCCGCGATATCACCGGTATGGGGTCCATGCTCCGCTGTGTGACAGTCCTGTCCACCAATAAAGATCCCAGACGTTCCAACAGCGTCACGCACTTCACCCAGTAACGGAGTGGGCGGGCACAGTAGCATTTCAAATGCCGTCGCGCTGGCATTTGACATACAACCAGCAAGAGATCCAGCAAGGCCTTCCGCAAATCCTCGCGAACCGTGCATTTTCCAATTTCCGGCAATGAGCGGTATGGGAGAGCCTGACATATATCCTTTCAACCTTGCGAAGCCACTTTCTCTGGGTATTTAACATATGGGACCTAATTACTCCAATGGCGCCCATCGTTACCGGATCGATGACGAGCGTTTGCCTTGCTGCCGACATGGTGGATCCCTATGATGCGCCCCGATTCAACCTGCACATTGCGCCGACGGAACCAAAAAGAGACGAAAACGGTATGCTGCTCGAAAGTATGAAAAAGGGTATCGGGAAGTACGTGATGATCGTACTTGCATCCCTTCTGATCCTTAGTTTCGCTGTATGGGGATTAGGGGATATGGCCGGCGTTATCTCAAACCCTAATGAGATAGCTACCGTCGGCAAAACGAAGATCACGCAGCGCGAGTTCCAGGCGCAGTTTCGTCGTGAAATGGATCGCATCAGGGCACAGGTCGGCAATATTGACTCGGAACAAGCGCGAAACTTTGGCGTCGCCGACTCGACGGTAAACGGTTTAATCTCTAAGCGACTGGTCGTACTCCAGGCGGCGGACCTTGGGCTTCTGATCAGCGACGAACAGGTGATAAAGCGGATTCGACAACAGCCGGCATTCCGCAATTCTCTGGGCCAGTTTGACCGGGCGGTGTTTCAGACCACGTTGGCCAACAATGGTCTATCTGAAGACATGTACGTTTCTACGCTGCGCCAAGAAACACAGCAAAATTATATCGGCGGCACCATCACAACTGGTGTAGAGGCACCGCCAAACCTTATAAACACGGTTTATCAGTATCGGAATGAACGGCGTATAGCCGAGATCGTCCGAACCAAACGACCGGCAGCCGGTAGCGCGCCATCACCGAACGAAACACAGCTCGTTGAGTTTCTCGACAAAAACTTCTCCGGGTTTATGGCACCCGAGTTTCGCCGCCTGAGCATCCTTTACCTTGATCCGGCAGAGGTGGCTAAGGAACTATCGCCGTCTGAGGAAAGTGTTCGTACGGAATACGAAGACCGATTGCCTTCGCTGTCCGTACCCGAGCGCCGTCAGATGGAACAAATTTTGTTGCGGGACGAGGAGACCTCTAACAAAGCCTACGCTAAGCTGAAGGAAGGCCGTACCTTCGTTTCAGTGGCTAGAGAGGTCAGTGAAAAATCCGAAGAACAAATCAAGCTTGGTTTGGTAGTGAGGAGCGAAATGCTGCCTGTATTAGCGGATGCGGCTTTTGCCCTGGAGAACAAACAATTCACCAAACCTGTTAAGTCGCCGCTGGGCTGGCACATTATCAGGGTCACTGAGATTAAGCCGGGCCGAAAGCCAAAATTTGAGGAAGTCCGTAAACAGATTTCTGACGATCTTGCCCGCGATCTCGCGCTGGACGATCTGGTGAAGCGTGCTAATCAGGTGGAAGACGCACTGGCTGGCGGCGGTTCGATCGACGACGCAGCAAATGATGTTGGCGCTAAAGTTCTCAAAACTGCTTATGTCGATCGCACCGGGAAATTACGAACCGGCAGCAATCAGCCTGGGCTCCCCTCCGACGAACGGTTTTCTCAAGTCGCCTTTACTCTGAATAAAGGTGAGTCCAGCGATTTACTTGAAACATCTAATGGCGGATATTTCATGGTCCGGGTCGACGACATCGTTAAAGCAGCGAGACAAACAATTGACGATGTGCGCCCAGAAGTCCGAAAGGCATGGAAGGCTGACTGGCTTGACAATCGGGCGCGAAAGGCCGCCCTGGAAATTCGGGACGCGACAAAAGCCGGCAAGCCCCTTGCTTCCGCTGCCGCGAAAAGAAACCTGACTGTCGAGGATAGCAAGCCGGTCTCCCGCTTCATCTCCGGATCGAGCAGCTCGATCCCACCCTCAGTTATCCAGGCCCTATTCAAGGCTAAGGTCGGCAATGTCGTGATGGGTCCCACATCGGACGGGTATGCTGTCGCCCGTTTAAAAGAAATCCAACCCGCAAGCTCGACCACAAATGACAGCGACTTGAAACAGCTAAAGGAGACGCTTTCGAGCGCCATCGCGAACGATCTGCTGCAAGAATACACGCGGGCGCTCCGAGACGAATATTCGGTTTCAGTGAATCAGGCAGCGTTGGACACCTATTTCTCAAACCAAGGCTATGGTGGACGTTAAACCGCCCTTGGGACCGGGGCCTATAATTTAAATAAGCCCAGCCCGGCCTCATCGCGGTTTGGGTCAGACGCCTTACCGGATCCGGTCACGATCCGCTGGGCCGCCAGAAAATCTGCCATCACAACAGATGCCTCCACCTGCTGTGGCGGAATATCCCAATAGGTTTGTAATAGTCGATCTTTCTCTTCTCCGTCGATGAGTTTGAAGCCGTGTTTCTCATAAAACCGCAATGCCCAGCGCGCTGCTTTCCAGGTTCCAATCAGCAAAGGCTGTTGCTCGATTTTCATAAGATGCTGTAGAAGTCTGCTACCCTCTCCCCGCTGCTGCTTTTCGGTTCGGACGTAGGCATGTCTAATCAGCGTGACATCTTTCACCGGCTGGGAACCCATTACCGCAACTAGACTACCGCCGGCCTCCGCCACTACAAAACGTACACCTGCTGCAATTTCGTAGTGCAGTTCATCTGAGGGCATATAGGGTTCCCGCCATTGATCCGCCGGGATTACCCCGCGATAAGCTCTCGCCCCATCGTTAATGATAGAAAGTATCGCTTCGAAATCGCCGTTGGTATATTCGCGGATCAAGCGCACTCACCAAAATGTTTCACGATTGGTTAACCTTATTCGGTTGCCTGAATTTGCACCATGTCTCCAATACCTCGTTTTAAGCGCGAGGCGGCGCGAGCTATGCTTTACAGGGATGTATTAACAATCTCATACAAATACAGATAAGGCTATTTTGATAACAGCCGTTTGTACGTATTAACGCGGTTCACCAATTTGCTGTATAACCGCGCAACATACTTATTGGAGATCAGGGCGCCGATGGACTTCAAAAGCATCCTTGCACAAGCCGCTGACAAGCATAAATTTACTCGTCAAGAGGCAGAAGCGGCATTCGACATGATCATGTCGGGTGAGGCGACGCCGTCACAGATCGGCGCCTTCCTGATGAGCCTCAGAATGCGCGGCGAGACCGTTACGGAGATTGCTGCCGCGGCCACGGTGATGCGCGCTAAGGCCCTTAAGGTGACTGCTCCCCCCGACGCCATTGATATTGTCGGGACCGGGGGCGATCGTAGTGGCACACTTAACATTTCGACAGGAGCGGCATTAACTGTTGCGGGCTGTGGCGTACCAGTGGCCAAGCATGGTAATCGCGCCCTGTCATCGAGATCCGGTGCCGCGGATGTCCTCATGGCGCTTGGCGTCAATATCGACGCGGACATTCGG
>JAYYZV010000133.1:0-5947 GCA_036339975.1 Pseudomonadota bacterium
GATGCACCAAGCCTTAAGCTCCCAGCTTGGGGCCCATAAGACTAGCCTTAATTAAGATTAATTATCCCGTTTTTGATGATTTATAAGCGTTTATAGAGTTTTGGAAGTAAATTTTCGGAATCCTTCCACATTGTTCTTAGATAATCTGTCGAGATGTGTATTCTAGAGTGCGCGCGGCGATGTTCTGGCCGAATTTTCACGCGTTACTTGTGTGTTTCTTGAGACAAAAAATGGTGACCGGTATCCTTCGGTGCTAGTCGAGGAACTATGGCCAGCTGTGGGATCCAAAAAATGTCCGTAAACCTGGCTTGAAATGACTACCGACTCAAACAACCAAATTCCGAAGTCTCTCGCCGCAAGGATAGCGGCAACGATGGAAGCGCGGGGCGTCCAGCGGATGTTCGGAGTGCCCGGCGGCGGATCTAGCCTAGACCTGATCGAAGCAGCGGCCGATCGCGGCATAGAATTCGTTCTGTGTCGCACTGAGAATGCGGCGGGAATCATGGCATCGGTTACTGGTGAGCTAACCGGCATTCCCGGGGTAGTGTTGACCGGCATTGGTCCAGGCGCTGCCAGTGCTGTCAACGGCGTTGCCTACGCATCTCTGGAACGTGCGCCAATTATTGTTCTTACTGATGCGCATGATGAGGGTGCCACCACGCCACCGCACCAAATTTTCGATCAGCAGTCCCTGTTTCGGCCCATATCCAAAGCACAACAGCGGCTGACGCCAGCTGATGGCGCAACGTCTTTTGAACAACTTTTTGATCTTGCCTCGTCAGAGCCGCCAGGTCCCGTCCACATCGACCTTTCGTCACAAGACGCACGCACGGAGAGCCTCGCACCCACCCTCTGGGAATCTCCGGGTTTGCCCGATCCTGATCCCGAGACAATCGAGATGGCAATTAAACGGATCGCGGGTGCCAAAAAGCCTGTTTTGGTCGTCGGACTACAATGCCGGGCCGCCGATCGAGCAGCTGCAGCAAACCATCTAGCAACCTCACTCCACGGGCCGGTTCTTACTACATACAAGGCCAAGGGGGTCTTCGCAGAAGCCGATCCAAGAAATATCGGTCTCTACACCGGCGCGAAGCTCGATAACACCGTTCTCGCGGAAGCGGACCTGCTGATATTCTGCGGAGTTGACCCGGTGGAGATGATACCCGGCAATTGGTCACACACGGCACCGGCGCTCGTTATTTCCGAGTCACCAGAACTCTCATGGCCGTTCAGCCCAGACCCGATACTTGTCGGTTCGGTATCAAAAATTGCCGATTTACTTGCTGGACAGCCCAGCAAGTCCGAATGGTCCGGGGAGGACTTTGCCAGACACAGGTCTCGGCTGCGTGATAGCGTCACCAACCAAGCCGCGACCGGCCGGTCTCCAGACGATATCGTGGACGCAGTTTCCAACGCCGCGCCACAAAGCGCGCGTCTTGCCGTCGACGCCGGCGCACACATGTTTTCGGCCATGACACGCTGGCCAGCCAACCGGCCTCACGATGTTCTAAAGTCCAATGGACTTTCGACTATGGGTTATGCAGTACCAGCAGCGCTGGCCAGCTGCCTTCAGGAACCAACCCGCCCCACGATCGCTTTAACCGGAGACGGCGGAATGATGATGTCGCTTGCGGAACTCTCGACCGCTGCCCGGCTAGAGGCCAATATCACAGTAGTCGTTCTGAACGACGCCGCCCTTTCTTTGATCGACATAAAACAGCAGCGCCAGCAGCGCCCGCCTCTCGGCGTCAGGTACCCTCAAGTTGATTTCGCAACGGCTGCCCGCGGTATGGGTTGCAATTCCTGGAAAGTAGGCACTCAGGATCCACTGGAATTTGCGCTGGCGGAGGCGTTTGAATCACAAGGCCCAACCCTGTTAGACGTGAGTTTAGACCCGTCAGGTTACCGTGATCAGCTGGCTGCCCTACGGGGATAAGCCTGCTAACCATTTCCCATCGCCTTCGCAAATGAATCGCGGAGACCGACTGTCCGGTTAAAAACCGGATAATCCACATTACCGTCCGGGTCGGTACAGAAATACCCGATACGTTCAAACTGAACCACGGCACCGGCGGTGACTTCTGCCAGCGCTGGTTCCAACTTGCATTCCTTCAGTATCTCTAGCGACTCTGAGTTTAACGTTGACAGAAAATCGTCTGCGGCACCGGGTTTTTTATCGGTAAAAAGTGGGTTGTAAAGCCTCACTTCGGCGTCCATTGCATGCAATGCAGATACCCAATGCAGGGTACCTTTCACTTTACGCCCATCGGGCGACTGGCCACCCCTGGTCTCGGGATCGTACGTGCAGCGCAGTTCAACGATTTCGCCGTCAGAATCCTTGACTATTTCTGTGCAGCTAATGAAATACGCCGATCTTAGGCGGACTTCCCGGCCGGGACCAAGGCGGAAGAACTTCTTCGGCGCATCCTCCATGAAGTCGTCGCGTTCGATATAGATTTCACGGCCAAAGGGCACCATCCGAGTGCCGGCCGTCTGATCGCGGGGATTGTTGGCTGTCTCCAATTCTTCAACCTGTCCTTCGGGATAGTTTTCGATCACCACTTTCAGCGGCCGCAAAACAGCCATCCGCCGTGGCGCTATGTCGTTCAGTGGATCGCGGATGCAGTGTTCGAGCATTGCAGCTTCAACCACGCCCTCGTTCTTCGAGATCGCTAACCGACCAATGAAATCTCTTATAGAGGACGCCGGCACGCCGCGCCGCCGAAGCCCTGAAATAGTTGGCATCCGGGGATCATCCCAACCGGACACGTGGCCCTCTTCCACAAGCTGCGTCAGTCGGCGCTTGGACAACACTGTATGCGTTATATTAAGGCGTGAGAATTCATATTGCCGTGGGCATTCGGTGACAGGCAGGTTCTCTAATAACCAGTCATAAATAGGGCGATGGTCCTCAAATTCCAGCGTACATAGCGAATGCGTGATACCTTCGATGGCATCCGTCTGACCATGAGCAAAATCATAAGTGGGGTAAATGCACCAAGTATCGCCAGTGCGGGGATGCGTCGCGCGGATGATACGGTACAATACCGGATCGCGAAGGTTGATATTGCCCGAGGCCATGTCAACCTTCGCTCGCAGAACTCGGCTGCCGTCCGCGAATTCGCCCGCGCGCATGCGCCGGAAGAGGTCTATATTTACTTCAACGTCGCGATCCCGATAAGGGCTATTACAGCCCGGCTGTGTAAGCGTACCGCGATACTCACGAATTTCTTCCGAAGTCAGGTCGTCAACATAGGCCTTATCGGCTCTGATCAGATGCTCAGCCCATGAATAAAGCTGTTCGAAGTTGTCAGAAGCGTATTTGACATTTCCATCCCATCCGACGTCAAGCCATTCCACATCCTCCTGAATCGCGTCGATAAATTCCTGGCCTTCCTTAGTGGGATTCGTGTCGTCAAATCGGAGATTGCATTTTCCTCCGAATTCCGCCGCTACTGCGAAATTCAAGCAGATCGACTTAGCATGGCCGATGTGTAGATACCCGTTCGGTTCCGGGGGAAACCGCGTAGCCACTCTTTCGACTAGGCGATTCTCTATATCCGCGCCAATCCGTTCTCGGATGTAATCGCGGGCAGATCCAGCGGTTTCTTCTGCTTTCGTATTATCATTCATCTCGGGGGACCGTATAGCACGTCGGACGGACCGCGCTAAGCGTGAATGATATGCTGAGCGTCCTCTTTTTCCGCTCTCCCATTCCTTTATAACAGAGGTAGAACTTCCTAACCGACGCTACGAAAAAAATAGATTGCTTCAACGACCGCCCAGATTTTCTTGGAGCCTGTTCGAATTCAAATCGCTCCCATCGCGATTGGTCCACACCGCTTTGGACATCGAACGGATTACGGGCCACCGCGGAATGGGCCCGGCATCGAAGAAATCATAGACCGCATTTTCTCTCGAGCGCTAGAAAGTACTGTCCGCTTTTTCTAACGGCGGCTTTTAATCAGTTTTTAACTGGTTCGGACGCCTTCACCGCTGCCCAAGTTAGTAAAAGAAGCGCCAACCACCAGGATTGCATTAAACCGAATGCCACACAATAAATAGCCATCGCGCAGACGATATAGCCCGCCATGGGACCGCTCCCTGAAGATACAAGCTGGGTCCTCAACAAACTCCAGACAGCCAACATCGCAACAATGGCGCCTACAAATCCAAGTTCAAGCCATATCTGAAGTGCGGCATTGTGCGGGTGTAGCGGCAGGTTCTCGTCGGGGTGGGTGATGGGTTTGTCTGACCAAGGAACCACATAATGAATGGGTCTTTTATCCGACCCCCCGGGGATCGCTCGTGACGTATCCAGTCCCCAGCCCAGCAGTGGGCGTTCGGCGATGCGCTCCAGAGTAAAATCCCAGATCAGCAAACGATGAATAAACGAATTCGGAAAATTCGGTATGGCGCGGGCAATGGGTTCAGGGTTTGTGGCTAGTGGATGAACGAGAACCGGCATCGCAATGATTGCCAACGGCAGGGAAACGATCAGCACCTTGGCTGTCACCCGGACATATCGGTCATAGAAAAACCACACCGCCAATCCGGCAACCAGACCAAGAAACGCGCTGCTACTTTGGGAGGCGACAACCGCAGCAAACAATCCAACAAGGGATATAAAGAAATATTTTTTCGGCCGCCCACTGACTAGCAGATGACCCAGCAAAGGAAATGCTGTGAGGACCAAAACGATTACCCCATTATTGGAGATAGGTGTCCACAAATTGACTTTGATGAAAATGTACATAGGTCCGTCGGACAAAAATATTGGGGCAATCGCTGCCCTTATTTCGCTCTTAAAAAATAACAACGGCAACATAACAGCTAATGTTATCCACCAAGCTTTCAGGCCTAGCTCAGAAAGCCGGCGGCGGTCCTCGGCGCTCCATCGGCTAACAACTTGCGATAGCCCTACGAGCAGAACCAGAAATAGGCTAAACTTGGCGGTGCGCTCCATCGACTGATACGGTGTGATAGACCAGAACGAACTGACGGCGCAGAACATAAACATAATTGTCCAAGCTTTTGCCAGCCTGAACCGTGGCAACGATCTGACATAGATCAGCCCACAGACCGTCGCAACGGTCAGGACCATCACCGTACCTTTGGTAAAAAAAATCAATGCAGGCAGGTACACGAAAGACTGCAGCGTCAGAAGGGCTACATCCTTTTTAGCCAATGTGGCAATTCCCGATTGATTAATGCGGACGGCGAGTACCACCAAATGCAGATTATTTATCAAGCTTCGGTAGTAATACAAAATGCCCGAATTCAGCAGCGACCGCAAGGAAGGTGCTGAACCAACGAAGTTTTTCGATTAATTTCCGCCGCAGCTCTAGGTTGGTTCGCACAGGCGCCGGCTATCGGCTAAACTCACGTCGAATGTCGTTCCACCGAAAGGCTCAGCGTGCTTAAAACCGGCCCCGCAGCCGGCATATTCTGGATGTGCATGGCGACGCTGATAAGTTCTATTTCGGGCGGACTAGTGCGAGAACTTGCCGGTCAGATCCCCACCATGGAATTGGTTTTTTTTCGTAATCTGATCGCCCTGATGGTTTTGATCCCAATCGTCCGCCGTCAGGGTTTAACCATACCGGACCGTTCGCAAGCAGCGATATACGGCTGGAGGGTCCTGTTCACGTATAGCGCCATGACAATGTTGTTCTTTTCATTGAGCAAAATGCCAATCGCAGACGTATATGCTCTGCAGTATACGACCCCCCTTTTTACAATGGTGCTAGCAGTATTGATCCTCAAGCAAAAGGCAGACCGGCATAGCTGGATCGCGTGTATGGTGGGTTTTTTGGGAACGCTAATCGTCATGCGACCCGGTATAATTGAAATCACGCTGGCTTCCGCGGCGGCGCTGACCATGGCTTTTCTGTACGCCGGCACCAACACCACCATCAAGCTGCTTTCGCGAAGGGACAGCCCGGAG
>JAYYZV010000134.1:0-11200 GCA_036339975.1 Pseudomonadota bacterium
TCGTTAACGCGCGGCATTACGGCCGACGCCATCAGTTCCATGGACCGCCTGTCTGCGGGCGGGTCCATCCAGTCATGCCCGGTGTACAACAAAGTACCGAAATCTCCGATCTCCTCACGAAAGGCTAAAATCTGATCGACGACAGAATCCACATCGCCTGCAATCACCTGTGTATCCAGCGACTGTTCCAAAGTTACTTCTTCATCCGGTTGGTCCGGCCGCACCCGAAATAGTTCAGGTCGGCCATTCCCGACCAGCTTGGTCATGATATTGCGAAAATAAAACCCGTATGGGCCTTCGGGCGATTTGGCATATTTCAGGGCTTTGCCATGATCGTCGGCAACGAATATCGATTTTGCCACACGCCAGCCTGATCCGTTTTCCGGCCGCCCCGCCTGCTCCAGGCCCTCCAAATACTTAGGCAGGTGCGTCGCGACCCAATGCGCCTGAACATAATTTGACGTTATTGGGTCCCAGCCGCGGGCGGCAGCGGCGGTAATACCCCGCGAATAAGGGGTGATCGATGTGACGACAATCGGTGGATGGGGCTTTTGCAAAGGCGTTGAGATTATTCCCTGTCCTATTGCCTCATTCAGCGTGCGTTCCGTGGTCGTCTGCCAGTAGTCGTTTTTCAGCTTATATGGCGGCTCATTGGCCCAGATTTGCAGGATCATTTCGATTGATTGCAACATTTTGTCGCTGCGATCGATATCCATGTTCTCGAAGACCTCGGCGTCCGATAGCAACCCTCCCGGACCTATCCCGAATATGAATCGGCCGTCAGTCATATGATCGATCATCGCCACATGACCTGCGACCATTGCCGGGTGGTATGACGGCAATGTCACCGCGGCACTACCAAATGTAATTTTCTTCGCGTCATGACAGAGGGATGCGATAAACATCAGGTTTGACGTGATCGGCTCGGCGCGGTCTGTGATGTGTTCGCCTAAAAAGGCTTCAATATAACCAAGTTTGTCCGCCAACAGGATTGCTTCGCGATCCTCTTTCAAAACCCGGCGATAGTCTTTTAATGGCGGGTGTACCGGCTGGGTGAAAAAGCCTAGACGCATGTCGGGACTATAGCAGTGGCGAACGTTCCACGATAGAAACGACGGATAGTCGAGGCGCTCAAAAATGTATGAAAATCACACGACGCTGCAGGTCATTGGGCAAATCGTCATTGCTGTCTATTTCATCTGTATGGGCGTCAAGAACATCCGTTTGTGGGACATGAACATTCAACGCATCGCGGTCCAAAATCTGCCCGCCGCTCCATGTTTGCTGTTCGGATTCGCAATCCAGTTTATTGGTGCTTTTCTGCTCTTATTTGATTGGCATGCCAAATACGGCGCGATATTGCTTATCGCATTCACAATCCTGGCAAGTACGCTTCATCACCGGTTCTGGGAAATGGAGGACCCGATGATTCGCACTTATCATTTCCTGCTTATCACCAACAATATGGCGATTATCGCCGGATTGCTGCTTCTGATCTGACGCTATTTCGCCGGCACAACGGGCAGCTTGAGGCAAGACGCGTTTTTCGCATTGTGCCAGAACGTGTCAGACCCGACCTTGTAGTAAAGATACTGATGGGTAAACAGCGAATCCGTCAGCGGTGAATCTCCATTCAGGATTTCGAGCCGAACACGGTGGCCTTTCTTAAAGCGGTGGGCGCACGGCATCACCTCAATCTCGTAGGTATAAATCTCCCCGGGTTCGATGGGCTGGGGGTTCGAATGGGTGTAAATAGGCCGTAATTTGGTGCTGTTCTTATTATCCTTTTCCCGGTGGGAAGCGCGCAGCCACCCTTTGGAAACAACCGCGGATGCCGGTTGGAGACCTGCCTCCCGTTCCTTTTTCGATTGCGGGTGCTGGTCGGACAATTTGACGATGAAATCCGTATCGGTGTTGGTCGACGATGCCTGTAGTTCCAGGATGATCGGCCCGGCTATCTCCATGTCTTTCTTCAACGGCTCGGTTGTAAACGTCACACAGTTCCGGACGGGATCGGGGCCCTGAGGGCCAAACCCGACCGTCCCCAATTTCCATCCGCCCTGGGGGTATTCCCACGTTGTGGAACCCCCGTTTGCCCTCGGTTTCGTCGTGCTTAGAGAACCATCATTCAAAGAGGACAGGCTGTTGGATTTTTTACCGTTCAAATAGAAGGAAGTGTATTTGGCATTTTTCGGCGGCCAGACAGGATCTTCCCTCCATTCGTTCCGACCGCCCACATGTAATCGAACTTTCGGTCGCTTTTTCCAACCGTTATTTTTCTTTCCCTTCAAGTGATAGTCGTAGAACGGAAGCAATTCCTGTTCGTGGTACCAGATGTGATCAAACTGGTCATGCGCCTCGAAAACATCCTTGGCGCCGGTGACAACAAGGTTTTTCTCGGATTTCACCTTTTCGTATCCAAGAATATTGCCACGCAGGTGAAGTCCCATCTTCCCCCAGTGGCCAATAGACAAAACCGGTACCTTGATCTCTTCAAGCCGTTCCCAGGCGCACCGTTCGCGCCACCAGTCGTCGTATGTTTGGTGCTTCGCCATTTCTCCAGCGAGGTCGAAGGGCATGTATTGCCCGCCCGGCCCATTCGCCGCGCGGTGCAGATTGTTGACCCGCACCATCTGATACCACCAGGGCATGAAGTCGCAATAAATGCCGCCGTGATAGGCCGTCCCGCGATACATATCGACGGAGCCATCATACGGAGCGATGCATTGCAGGCTGGGCGGATTAACGATGCCCATGAACCATTGCGACCAAGCATAATAGGATTGGCCCAGTCCACCGACCTTACCGGTACACCATTCCTGCCGCGCGACCCATTCAATGCATTCGTAGTAATCCTGCTGTTCTTCCTTATCCAGCAGGTTGTAATCACCGCCGGACTGACCGGACCCACGCACATCCATGTGGACATACACATACCCCTGGTCCCGCACGTACCATTCCACTGGCCCGACCTCCCGCCAAAGGAAAAGGGTGGAATGCGGCAGATCGTCGGTTTCGTACTGGTAGGGGGAAGCGGCGAAGAGCGCCGGGAACTCTCCGGGTCCATCGGGTCGATAAATCCTAAGTGCGATACGTACGCCATCCCGCATCGTCACGTAGACCGGCGATTCGACCTTCATGCCATACCGCTTTTTCTTCGCGGCCGCTTTCTTCGCCATTTTCCCGTCTCCAATCAGCTTAGTGTGTTTGATAGCGTTCCAACGCCTTCGAGTTCGACTTCGATGCTGTCGCCCGAATGCATAAACACGTGTGGATCGCGACCGATACCCACGCCGGATGGCGAGCCCGTGGTCACGATGTCCCCAGGATGGAAGCGGTACCATTGCGAGTAGTAGGAAATGATCTCCGGCAACTTGAAGATCAGATCGTCCGTTTTGGTGTCCTGCATCACCTCTCCATTCAGTCTGGTCTGAAGATGCAAATCATGCGGGTCGGTTATTTCATCTTTCGTTACGATCACGGGGCCGCAAGGCGTGAAGCCCGGCAAGTTTTTCCCCATGATGTTTCGTTCCCACCCGTGAATAGGACCAAAGGGCGGCTCCCCTTTCTTGATATCGGGTATCCAGTCTCTCGCAGAGACATCATTAGCAATCGTGTACCCCGCAACGTAGTCCATTGCTTCTGCCTCACTCACCCGATGGCACTCACGGCCAAACACGAAGCAGAATTCCCCTTCATAATCGATCATGTCGGGACACTGGGTCGGAACAGATATTGCTTTACCTGACCCAAGAAGCGAATCCCGTGTTTTTATAAATCCTGCCGGATGCGGTGGAGGGGGCGTATTGCTCATCTCCGCCAAGTGCCGTCCATAGTTCATCCCAACCGAAAAAATCAGCCAGGGATCGGGAATTGGCGGGGCCAGTGACGTTTGATCGAACGAAGTGACCGCGCCATCACATTCGTCTATCGAACTTTCGGCTGCATCGGCGGTGCATCGAATGCGATCGAGCCCCTCATCTCCGTGCTCCAAAATCTCCCTAACACTATTTGGTCTCCACCCGTCCGTAAGGACAGTCACAGGTGCCTGGGCCAGGTTAAGAACCTGACCGTCACCCAAAATAATACCGGGCTCACCGCTACCCTGATCGATCGTCAATAGTTTCACGGAATCTCCCCCGCTCAGATGTTTATTGTTAGCGGGCGGAGATAACTTCGGGTCACCGCCCGGGAAGGCAACAGCGCTACTTTTTCTTTTTCCGCGGATTTTTCGGGGTATTCGCGATTTTCCAGGTCTTGTCGACCAGATCGCGCGATGTCTTGAAATACCCGGCAAAAAGCGCCTCGACTTTGGCTCCCGTCATCGGCTGGAACTGCACTCCGATCCGTTTCTTTGCGCTCTCGATCAGTGCGGGATCTTTCATCGTCTCATCGAAGGCTATCCGCAACGCGGCGACCCGATCTTTTGGCGTCCCAGGCGGTGCCGCCAGAGGCCGCGTCACCGAAAACGGTTCAAACAGCAAACGTGCCATCGCTCGGTGTTCATCACTTTTCAACTCTTTGTATACTTGGGTGGCATGTTCCCCGAAGAACTCAACTTTCTTGTCGAGGCCGATCTGCATGAAGAGATTTAGGTTTCCGCTTTTCACGTCAGAACGGAACGGTCCACGGACAGACGATTCAAACAGGCCGCACGACCCGTGGATTTCGCCCCGTTTCATGGCCAGTGTTGTCGCTTTGGTACCCCTATAACCATGGATAACCTTAACCTTGGCCCCAAAAACATTTTTCAGGAACGTAGGATACTGGCTCATTGGAGAGGCGGGTGACGAAGACCCAAAAATGACCGGCCGCTTCGCCTTTATCAGGTCATGCAGGCTTTTGATTCCCTGACCTGCGCCCTTCCACACACCGCACGACATAATATCTGTATGGATATTTCCAATAAATTCAAATCGCGCCGTATCGAACTTCGCCTTTCGTTTCCCATAAAGTGGCACGAGGTAAATCGACGAAGACATCATGCCAAGATGAAGCCCATCTTTAGGCGAAGCATTATAAAGCTTATTCGCAAGCTTCATGCTGCCGCCACCGGGAACATTCTGCACGATAACAGAAGGATTTCCGGGAATATGCTTACCGAAGTGCTGCGCGAATATGCGGGCAGTTGTGTCAAAGCCGCCGCCGGCCCCAAAACCAACCTGAATGCTCAGTTGTTTTCCCTTATAAAAATTCGTAACAGCGTCGGCGCTGACATTCAGCGGAAAGAAGCCAAGAGCCATGGTGGCGGCCGCGGCTAGTTTTTTTCTTGCATCGCTTTTCATATCTTTTTCCCTTCGGTTTCTTCTTTCGCCGGCAAAGCCGTAGCCAGTTCCGGCGGGACATTTCAGCATTAAGAGGACAAACATCGTCGCGATAAACGGCACACCCCCGGAGAGGGCGCCCTCAATGGAGAACCGCTCAGACACGTTGATTTCATAGCAATGCCGTTGCAAGTTCGGGCAACGCGATTACGAGCAGTAAGACAATCAGCATTGTAATAGCGAAGGGCACAGCCCCCCAAAAAACATCCTCAATACCGATGCGATCATCTTGGAGATTGTTATGGATAACAAAACAAGCCAAACCGAGAGGTGGTGTAAGCAAACCAATTTCTACGGCAATTATCGTAACAATCCCGAACCAGATTAAATCTATTTCGAAAGGTGCGAGGGCAGGGATCGCAAGCGGTACAGTAATTAACATTATTGAACCAGCATCCAGGATCGTACCCATCAATATGATGGCGATGACATAAATAGTTATCAGACCCGCCACCCCAAGACCCGAGGCCATAACCCAATCTTCCATCAAGCCGGGAATACCCGTAAGTGCAATCATTCGAGAATAAATATGAGCAGAAAGAAGAAGGAAACAGATAGAAGCGGTAACATGACCAGTATCTCTAAGGGCCTCCCAAAGAGCAGCTCTTGAAAGTTTTCCTTTCAAAAAAGTAAGTATCAGAGCACCAAAGGCGCCAACCCCACCGGCCTCCGTAGCGGTAAATAGACCTCCGTAAATACCCCCTAGAACCAAGATTATAAGTAGAACGATAGGTAAACTCTTTTGAGCTGCCTCGAGAGGCGGCATTAGTCTTGGGCGGTCGGTTTTAAGAGCCTCGGGTGAGCCTACTTTATCGGGAAACCTGCGAGCCATTATCCAAATCAGGATACAGTAGGCTCCCGCCAAAACGATACCGGGGACTATGCCCGCCATGAAAAGATCGCCGATCGACTGCTCAGCGATAATTCCGAATATGATCAATAGAAGACTTGGTGGAATGAGCATTCCTAGCACGGAACTTCCGGCAACTACTCCGACTGAAAAGCGAGGCTTATAACCGAGCCTCAACATTTCCGGAACGGCCACACGGGTGAATACTGAAGCGGAAGCAATACTAGTACCAGTTACTGCCGCAAATACCGCGTTTGCACCAACCGTGGCCGTACCAAGCCCACCTCTTAGTTTTCGAAAAAGATTATTGGCAACGTCGTAGGTATCTCTACCTATACCGGAAATACTGACGAGAAGTCCCATAAGCACAAATAACGGAATAACGCCAAATTCGTATTGCTGCATGCTTTCACCGGCAGAAAGCGCGAGCAAACGCCCACCAATATCTATATCCCTAATCGCCCACACACAAACAAACGAGATCAGAGCCAGCGCTACACCTACGTGAACTCCCACGTAAACAAAAAACAAAACAAAGAATATTGATATGACGCCGATGCCGGCAGAACTGATTTCGGAATAAGTAGCCAATAACCAAATTGCAATACAGGCGGCGCCGAAGGTAATCGAAATGAAAAAAATTCGCTGAAATTTAAACTCATTTTCTGATTTCAATCTTGCGATCAGACGCACACCATCCAGGAACGCCCGCCAAAATTGTATTGCGCAGAAAATGGCGCCGACAAGAACAAGGAGTTTGAATGGCCACGTAGGAAGGGCAAAATCCCCCTCCAGGCCATCATAAGTGTTTCTCTCCCAAACCTTGAAAAATACGGGAAGCGTGTACCAAAACACGATGATCATTAAGAACACGCCAAGACAATCGTATACTGCCTTGAGGGGCAACCCGACTGATGGATTTTTTCTGAGCAAGCGCGCGAGAAGTACATCGGATCTTGTTAAACGGTCTGCACGTATCGCAGACGGCAATTGCATAAAAACAATGACCAGCATCGACATTTCAATTAGTAGCGGGATGCCCTTAATCGGGGCATTAAATGCCGCCCTGCAGACAACATCAGTCGTTAGCAGGAGCATCATTATGAAAATCCAGCCACTACCAGCCGCGTTAAATGCGGCCACAAGCTTATCAAATGCGCGAACTACGACGGTCATGAAGGCCCAGACTGCCGGCTACAAGAGATTATAAATCAGAAGCTTAAAGGATGGTTTTACTTATCCCATTGCCGCGAAATAACGATATTTCTCGACCTTAGCTCATCCATATAAGTCTTTAGCAATTTATTTCCGGGGAGCCCCTTTTTCTCCAATCTGCCAGCCCACTCTTTTGCAATATTGGGCATAGCGGCTGCCCATTTTGCCCGTTCCGCCGCGGACAAGGCACTGTATTTCGCACCCTTCTTTTTCATAATGGCTTTAAATTTTGCCCGTTTTTTATTGTCGATCATATTTTGGTAACCGGGCCACTTAGCTGACTCCTCTCGGATAATGTTCTGCATATATGAGGGGAGACCCTTCCAAGTTGAGAGATTAAACGTGATCGCGGAACTCGTTGTTGCTCCGAAATCAACCTCCGTCACATAGGGGGCTACCGAATATGTTTTGTAGATAAACCCAAGAATATAGCCAATCGGATATCCTTCGTAGACACCATTTTTTATATTTGTGTAGGAACTGCTCATTGCAGAACTCACGGTTGTCGAACCGGTGCCCCGAAGCCACTGACCAAATGAGCCACTTGCCCCTAATTTTCGGCCTTTTAAATCTTCCATTTTTACAACAGGAAATTTAGTCATCAGTTGCATGGAGTCATTAATGCCGCTCTGGATATGTATTTGATTATGCTTGGTATAGGCCGCATTTAATTCAGGGATAGTCTTCCTTAAATTATTATCAATGTCGGTCAATTGCACGCGCGTCGTCTTAACGAAAGGCGTGTAAACAGCATAGGCTTCCATTGCCAAGTTAGAAGGTTCGAAGTTCTTAAGAATCAATCCCCCGCCTGCAATGCCCTCTTCCACTGCCTCAAAAAGCTCATGAAATTTTGCAAGTGACTGGGTATAAGCGTGTGTCCATTTTATTTGGTCACCTTTCCCAGCTGCCTTGAGACGAGCATTAATTTTCTTAGAAACGATATTTTTGAAAGCAGCCACGAAAGTCACCATCGGCGGCGGCGCTGCCGCCATGGTGATTTCATAAGTTTTTGCTTGAATAGAACCGGTAGTCATAAATGCTGCTGCAATCACAGCAGATGTGAGTGTCAAACGAAAAGTCCCAGGCATCTTGTCGTCCTCCCGATTATGTTCGTTAAATTATTATTCCCGATATGTTCGTTAAATTATTACTTAGAATGCTAGCATTCGAACGTCACACTAAGCAATGCGTTGCAACCGCGCTGTGGGATGATCAAAATCGCCTTCTATGGGTATAAATAGAAATTGCAGGAAATATCCGAGACGTGACCCAAGACTACGCAACGATGCATGAAATCATCGTCGCGGCGCGCAATAACGTGCCTCGATCAATTTGGAACTATGTTACTGGCGCGGCTGAGACGGAAACGACGCTTCGACGAAACCGGGGGTGTCTGGACGCCCTGGCACTCCGTCCCAGAATTCTCCGTGATGTAAGGGAGATCAATACAAGCACGACGTTCCTAGGACATGAACTCCGCATCCCCTGCCTTCTGGCCCCGATCGGCTCGTTGCAGACGATAACGCCGGAGGGTGGAATTGCCGTCGCAAAGGCAGCGCAGGAATTCGGCACCATAAATTTTGTCAGCACGGTCACGGAACCGACACTGGAAGAAATTGCAGCCAGTACAGATCACACCAAAATCTTCCAGATTTACATCCGCGGAGACGAGATCTGGGTTGACGATATAATCGACCGCGCCCGGGAAGCAGGGTATGCCGCGCTGTGTCTCACTGTAGACTCTGCTTATTACGGACGACGCGAAAGGCAATTGATAGCCGGTTGGCGCCCACCGAGTATAAAACGCTATGGGGAAGAAGCCCGCATCCATCAGGCCGGTCTGACATGGGATTGGATGGAGCGAATGCGCGAACGCGGTGGTCTTCCCTTCATTCTGAAAGGTGTCCAGACAGCAGAGGATGCGGAAATCGCCCTACAGCACGGCGTCGACGTGATTTACGTTTCGAACCATGGCGGCAGACAACTGGATCATGGCGACGGCACGATCGAAATCCTGAAGGAGGTTGTCGACGTCGCTGAAGGCAAAGCCGAAATCGTTGTGGACGGGGGGATTGTAAGGGGAACCGACGTCCTAAAAGCGCTATCAATCGGTGCTAGCACTGTCGCGCTGGGCCGTTTCCAAGCGTGGGCACTGGCGGCAGGCGGCCAACCTGCGCTGGTCCGCGCCCTGGAAATCATGGAAGCCGAAATTCGAAACGCAATGGGGCTCGTTGGCGTTTCGTCATTAGATCAATTGGATCGGGGTTTCGTTAAAGAAGCCAGAGCAATCGATCGTTCCAATGAACTGTCAGCGTTTCCGTTCCTGCCGGACGAGATACGCGGACCGAATTAAGTTGCTTGTGGCGATCCCCTTGTTGAAATCAAACAATTTTATGGCGCGTAGAGAATTGAAAAACGCATGAAGGCAACCGACACCAAAAGCTATCAGTCCTACCTAAATTCTCCCTATTCGAGCATCAAGCACTCCTCCTATTTCCAGATTTATGACCGCTATTTTTCACCCTATGTCGGCAAAGAAATTACGTTTGTGGAAATAGGTGTACTAAACGGCGGTTCACTTTTCATGTGGCGCGATTTTTTCGGTGAGGGTGCCCGCATCATCGGTATAGAGCTGAATCCGGATGCGAAAAAATGGGAAAAAGACGGCTTTGAAATTCACATTGGAAGCCAGTCAGACCCAAAATTTTGGGAGGGTTTTTTTTCAAAAACCGGTGACGTCGATATCGTTCTAGACGATGGGGGTCACACGTTCGAACAGCAAATCATTACTGCGGAATGTTGTGTACCCCATATCAAATCGGGGGGATTACTGGTCACAGAAGACGTCCATACGAGCTATATGAGCCACTTTGGCGGTCCGTCAGCCAACTCGTTCATCAGCTACGCAAAGAACAAGATCGACGGCATCAATTACCGATTTGGCGATTTCGCGGCATCCAAGGAATACGAACAACACGTCTCTAGCATTTCATTCAGCGAGTCGTTTGTAATTTTCGAGATAGACCGGGAGGACTGCTTCGTCAGCGAGCCGACAGACAATGACGGCGAAGGCGGTGCAGCCAGAGATTACCGTTTTCGTGACTGGGGCAAACTATCTGACTTTGCAGACAGGCCTGTTTGGAAAAAGCTTCTCTCAATACCTTTGCTCGGCGCCTTTTTTGCCACCATCGGAAAGATCGTCACTAAAAAAGGACTAAAACTGCGACACAACGTTGCGAAGTCCCGCTTGCAAAAATTCTTCCGGTACTAAGGTAAATTATATTACCTCAGGTCGTAGGGCACCTGGTTTGGCCCCGGAAACCGGACCTTTCCACCATCGTCCAGATATCTGTACTGTTCAAACGTGCCGGACCGCTGACTACGAACGATAACCGCTATCGATTTCTCGTCGCCGGCATATTCCGAATGAATTTCCCAGGGTGGAACGACATCCACGTCCCCTGGGCGACACATTACGGCATGTTCCTCCTCGAAACCGACCTCACCGTCGTCTTTCTTTATTTCGCGATAACGGACAACGCGCTCTTCACCGGCAAGGACACCATAGATTGTCCACGCCTTTCCATGGTCATGGATCATCGCGCGTCCGCCGGGGTTCTTGATCAAACCGTTGATGACAAACCCATGGTCGGGATCCTCGTAGAAAAGGAGATTATCGACCTTTTTCCCATCAAATCCGCCGACCGGCCAGTCTTTTGCATGTTTCTGTAGCTCGCTGTCGGCCAATAACTTACCCAACAATTGCCGACATCGGCCCCATTTTTCATCGCTATTAATTTCGGCAAACACA
>JAYYZV010000135.1:0-14646 GCA_036339975.1 Pseudomonadota bacterium
TTTCAACAATATTGGCGGGCTCCACCCAGTCCCCCCTCTCGGTACGGTATGTCTCGTGACATATCATGCCCTGCGTGAATAGGCCTGAGAACGGCTCGTTAATGCCGCTGTGCGAGGTTTGGGTCATGGCGCGCATGTAAAAACGGGAATACAGAAGGTGGAGAATGGCGTGCTCGATACCCCCAATATATTGGTCGACTGGCAGCCAATAATCTGCGGCGTCTGGGTCGGTTGGTGTGTCCGCATTAGGCGCTGTAAAACGCGCGAAATACCATGAAGAATCAACAAAGGTATCGAACGTGTCGGTTTCACGGGTCGCGGGCTTTCCACAGAGCGGGCAATCGACGGTTTTCCAGTCTTCGTGATGATCGAGCGGGTTTCCCGGCCGGTCAAAACTGACGTCCTCTGGGAGCGCCACCGGCAGGTCGTCCGCTGGGACCGGCACGACGCCACAGGTTTTGCAGTGAATGATTGGAATCGGGCATCCCCAGTACCGCTGACGAGAAATACCCCAATCGCGCAACCGAAAATTAACCGCTCGCTTTCCTTTATGTGCGGCCTCGATGCGATCGGAGGTCTCGGCCTTTGCTTCCTCTATGGATAAGCCGTCCAAAAATTCTGAATTTGTTATTCGGCCCGGCCCCGAGTAGGCCTCATCACCAATGCAAAAACCCTCGGTATCCTCCGGCACCACTACGGGGAGAACGTCGAGACCATATTTGCGCGCGAAATCCAGGTCTCTCTGGTCATGGGCGGGACATCCGAAAATTGCGCCCGTGCCATATTCCATCAGGATGAAGTTCGCGACGTAGATCGGCAGGGTTTTTCCGTCGATAAACGGATGGTGGACACGAAGGCCGGTGTCGTAACCGACTTTCTCGGCTTTCTCGATCACCGCCTCTGATGTACCCAGCCGACCGCACTCTTCGATGAATTCCCTCAGGTCCGTTTTGCCGGCCGCAAGTTCCGTCGCCAGTGGGTGCTCCGGCGAAATGGCACAGAAGCTAGCACCAAAAATTGTATCAGGGCGGGTGGTGTAAACCTCGAGCCTGTCGGTGCGGTTTTCCATCTCAAAGGAAATATGCAACCCCTCGGACCGGCCTATCCAGTTTGCCTGCATGAGGCGCACTTTTTCTGGCCACCTATCCAGCGTGTCTAATGCGTCCAGCAAGTCTTGGGAATAATCCGCGATCTTGAAAAACCACTGCGAAAGCCTCCTTTTTTCCACTGGCGCGCCGGACCGCCAGCCCTTGCCGTCGATCACCTGCTCGTTGGCCAGGACAGTCTGATCTACCGGGTCCCAGTTGACCCAGCCTTCCCTCTGTTCGATAAGCCCCGCCTCCAGAAAATCCAGAAACATCCGCTGCTCGTGGCGGTAGTAATCCGGATGGCAGGTCGCAATCTCTCGAGACCAGTCGATGGATAGCCCCATCATCTTCAGCTGACGGCGCATGGTGTCGATGTTGTCATATGTCCATTCCGCCGGGTGGATATTCTTTTCCATGGCGGCGTTTTCCGCCGGCATGCCGAACGCATCCCATCCCATCGGATGAAGGACATTAAACCCACGCGCGCGCTTGTATCGAGCAACGACGTCGCCCATCGTATAGTTGCGGACATGACCCATGTGAATGCGGCCCGATGGATAAGGGAACATTTCAAGGACGTAATATTTTGGCTGGTCCAGGTCGTCGCTTGCGGCGAAACATTGCCGTGCATCCCATTCCGCCTGCCAGTGATCCTCGGCGGATTTGAATGCATAACGCGAAGGCGTATTGTCAGCGGGCATTTGACATGATTTCCAGACGGTTACGGATGAAAAAAACTCGGCGAGGGTTTGCTCGGCACAACGCACCCATCGTCGGTTGCCTTATACGCAAAATCGCGCCCAAATAAAACATTTGGCATGAATGCGCCCTTGGCTGGCGGAATCAATTTCGGAATGCGTGCTTCAGTTTCTGCCCGACTGTGCCGCGACCCGAAGTTGGCGGGCGCGGCTAAGTATTTGGTTTTCCAATTTTACGGAGGTTTTTTTACCCACCCTCGCGTCGGCCCATTGGCCATTGCCGAGGTTTTGCCGGAACAGGGCGACGCGAATACCGTCTGCTCGCAACTGGCGACCCAAGATGTAGACATTCATCTTGAAGCGTTCGTTGGGCGTTTCGGGAGGTGTATACCAGTCGGTGATTATTACACCGCCGAAAGGGTCGGCGGAGGATAGTGGCATGAAAGAAATGGTATCCAAAGAAGCGCGCCAGAGGTAGCTGTTGACGCCGATTCCGCCGCCCGTTCCACTGCTGCGTTTACCGCCACCGACGCCGACGATATCTAACAAATCGATACCGTCGCTTCCGAATATAGAGCCTTGAGGACTATTGATATCGCCGCTACTCGATTGCTCGGGTTGTGTTGTGTCGGGGTCGTCCATCGGAGGAATCGCGCCGGCGCATCCGGAAAGTGCGATCCCGATCACCAGAAAAGCGGCCACACACCACTTATTTGAAGTCATTCCGTCTTTTCTCCCCATATTCTGCGCAAGGCGCATAATAGACTACTCGCAATTGCCGACACTCGTTTTACAGGGCCGGTTGTATATCGCCACTGTTTTGATAACCCAGTTTAAGGTTCCAAGCCAATATATGCAGTTATAGACTATTTAACCATTTGTTTCCCCCGATCATATTTAAAGGGCCGCGACCTAAATCAAACCCCCCAGCCAAACAATAGCCCCCCATACTTGGTATATTCGGCGATTATGCAACATTAGCCTTTGCCGAGAGCCTGCCTATGCCGTCTCCCTATCTAGGGGTGTGATATATTTAACACATCGGGGTGTTTTTTTTGTCACTTCTTGTTGATTTTATTGAATCCGTCGATCTTCTGGCCTAGAAACAGCGGGCTAAAGGGGGCTTGTATAGGGTTGCCCAAAGGCATTTAACCAAAAGCGTATGTGGTGTTCCGCGTTAGGTGGAGGGCTACTAGCTTAAACTTTCCTTTCTGGAGGGAATAATGAAAAAGCAACTACTGACTTCCACCGCATTGGTGGCTGCCGGTCTGGTGGCCTTCGGCGGTACCGCAATAGCAAAGCCGAAACTGAGTGTCGGCGGCTATTCGGCTGCAATTTTTGGTGTTGGTGAAAACACCGATGCATTCGATGCAGCTACTAACGAAAAAATTGGTTGGGATGTCCAATCGGACGGTGAAATTCACTTCAACGGCTCGGCCAAACTCGACAACGGTATTAAAATCAGAACCCGAGTTGAGCTGGAAGCGAACCAAGACAACGACCAAATCGACGAGCACTGGATGCGCGTTTCTGGCTCGTTTGGTGAAATCCGTTTCGGTTCAATGGACGATGCTGCCCGGTCGATGACGATTGCTGCTACGGCGAGTTTCGCAACCGGCGTTGGCCTCAGCGTTCAGTTTGATACGGGTCGCTTCCTCACCAACCCCGGAACTGTGAGTACAAGCACTGTCGCTCTGGTAACGCTTTCCAATGACGCTGAGCAGATTGCTTATTACACTCCGCGTATGTCGGGTTTCCAGTTGGGTGCTTCATACATCCCGCATAATCCCCACGACCGCAACGGTTCCCTTTAAAACACCACGACCGCGGATACCGACCTCTTTGCAGTGGGTGCGAACTATGTCTCCAAGATGGGTGGCGCTTCCGTCCGGGTTGCGGCTGGGTACGTTACCGGTCAAGAGTCCAACACGAACCGGGATGATCCCGAAGAATACGGGATCGGCGCTAGCATTGGCATGGATGGCATGAGATTTGCCCTGAGCTATGTTGATCAGGGGTCACAAGACACGCCGGCTGGTGCAACGGTAACGAGTGGTCAAGAAACCTTTGAGGCGGGTGTCAGTTATGGCTTCGGCCCCAATGCAGTCAGTTTCGTATACCAGGATGCCGAGGCTGATGCGGCTGTTGGCAATGCAGCCAATGGCGACAAGCACACGATAGCGCAGCTTGCCTATCGTCGTATTCTCGGCCCGGGCGTGGACTTCTCTGTGACGGCCACGTCTGCTGACTTTGACGACGGCTTGGCAGCCGCTGCAACAGGCAACTCGAATGACGGTGAGTCTGTTGCCGGTCGTCTTCGGGTTAGGTTCTAAGACCTGATCGTTAAGACACGATTAAGAAGGGGCGGCTTTGGCCGCCCCTTTTTTATGAAGTTTTTCCTAATATTTTTGAGGCTAGCTGAGCTAGCTAATGCGTCCCTCTGCCCAGATGCTAACTTCTCCTTTCCATCAAGGGATTTGGGTTCGTTGGTCTAACGGAGTGGCGGAAGCTTCAACCAGTATATGTAGTCTATATGTGCGGCATTAAACGCAGTCATTTCATTTTGCGCCCGGATCTGATACGAAAACCAAACCATCGGCTGCTAAAATTATTTGTTTGCGACGGAAATTTCGTTGAATCTGGACAGTCAATAAGGCCGAGGCTTAAAACACATCTGGCAGGCGCCGTTGTCATGAAGGACTATGCCCTAAACACTGTATTCGATGGCACCTGAGACCGACATCAAGACAAAACTCGGGAGTGTGTGCTCCACAATTGCCGCCGCAGCTTCCGAAGTTGGGCGGGATCCGGATACGGTATCTCTGGTCGCTGTCTCAAAATCCCACCCGGCAGAGCGCGCTGAGGTGGCCTTAAGAGCCGGCCATAGAGTATTCGGAGAAAACCGCGTCCAGGAAACCCAGAACAAATGGCCGGTACTGAAGGAGACATATCCAAACTGTGTCCTGCATCTCATAGGGCCACTGCAGACAAACAAGGCCGCCGACGCCATTAAATTGTTTGATGTCATTCAAACCCTCGATCGCGAGAAACTGGCCCGCGCTCTGGCCCGGGAAATGGACCGCCAGAACCGCCGCCCAGACATATTCTTGCAGGTGAACACTGGCGAAGAACCTCAAAAAGCCGGCGTATTGCCGGGAGAGGTGGATTCGTTTGTCGAAAAATGCCGTAATGAATTTGATCTCCCGATTGTCGGCTTAATGTGTATTCCACCAGTCGACGAAAATCCGGCGTTGCACTTTGCGCTACTAGGCGAATTTGCGGACCGCAATGGGCTCCCCCGTCTTAGCATGGGAATGTCTGCTGACTATCCCACAGCGGTACGTCTTGGTGCGACAGAAGTTAGGGTGGGGACGGCTATTTTTGGTGTTCGCAACACACTTGACTAGGTGGAGGTTCTCTTTCGAGGGTTGGTACCGCCGCGTGTATGATGTTTGCTCCGCGCTCAGCCGATGACAAGGCGGTCTGTCTCCGGCTTCCAGCACGCTAGTATCTCTCGTAGATCGTCTAGTGCGAAGGCGATACAGCCTTCTGTCGGCGGATATTCCGGGCTGCTTGCTACGTGCACAAATATCGCGCTTCCGGCCCCCGGGATTACGGGGTCGGAGTTGTGGCTGGTAACAATCACGATGTCGTATAGCCCGTCGTCTCGGTACAGGCTCTCGCAGCTTGCCGGGTACGGTAGCGTAACCGGCTGATTATAGGCGGGGTCTTGGGGGGCGTCGCACCATCCATTTACACGGGAAAGAGGGTCTACGAGTAATGCCGTCGCTGGAGCGGTTATCCGCTCCGGCCGGTAATGTACCCTCAGCAGCTCAAAAATGCCGGCTGGGCTTGCACCATCGCCCTCAGTTTTTTCTGATCTAATGCCCCCGCGCCCGATGGCGCATCGGTAAATGGCGCCGCCAAAACGCGCTTGCCCATCTGTTGAAATAATAAGATTCATAACTCATTATATGATGAAGCGTGCGGCGCAGTAACACGGTATTGGTATTTCGTTCGCGGCCGGACGCAAAAATCTAAGCAAAAGCATTGTGATTGACCGGTTGTGGCTGGAATAACGTTATCCCGCAGTGTGCCAATCTAGTTTAAAATGGATACTATGTCGTATTAGGTCGGCGGGCGTCTTATCAAAAACACCGGAAAATCGCAAAATGGTAAATTCGAAGAATCTACTTCTGGTTGATGACGACGCAGTGCTTCGTGAAACTTTGCGCGAGCAGCTTCAGCTGCATCAGGAATTCAAAATGGAGGAAGCATCAACTGGGGCGGAAGCACTCGAACTGATCCAGAGTTCCAAGTATGATTTGCTGATAATCGATGTTGGCCTGCCTGATTTGGATGGCCGCGATGTGTGTAAGAGAATACGCCGCGCCGGAATAAAGGTTCCAATCATCATGCTGAGCGGCGCAGACACCGAGGCGGAGAACATCCTCGGGAATGATTCCAGCGCCAACGACTGTGTCACTAAGCCTTTTCAGCTTTCGGCGCTTCTTGCGTCCGTCCGTGCTCAGCTGCGCCGTCACGGGAACAGCAAAGACGCGATCTTTAATATTGGCCCGTATTCCTTCTGCCCGATGGCGAAGACGATGACCGATATGGAGAACGGGGGCCGGAGGATCCGTTTGACGGAAAAAGAAACGGCAATACTTAAATATCTATTCTCGGCTGGCGCAAAAGTGATCGGCCGCGACCTTCTTCTGAACCAAGTGTGGGGATATAATTCTGGTGTTACTACGCACACGCTAGAGACCCACGTATACCGGCTGCGTCAGAAAATCGAGCGGGATCCGTCAAACGCAGATATCCTGGTTACGGAACCCGGTGGTTACCGATTAATTCCTTGAGATGGACGGACATCGACGCTTTTTGAGAAACGTCGTTTAACAAAGTGTGATGCCGGATAGCGCCTAACCTATCGTCCAAACCTGGGTATTTACAGTGCCTTTATCCCACCGCCGTCGAGAGACAGGACCTGACCAGTGATATAAGTCGCGCGGTCGCTTGCTAAAAAAGTTACCGCATCCGCCACTTCCTTTGCCTCGCCCAGCCGGCCTAGGGGAATACCCTTGGCGGGATTGCCCATCCCGGCATCAATCATCTGCTGCTGGCGTTCTGACATGATTGGTCCAGGTGAGGCCGCATTCACACGAATATTCTTTGGCCCGTATTCGTTCGCCAGTCCCTTGAGCACCAGATTGAGAGCGGCGTTCACGCTACCGCCGGGTAAGTGGATACTGATCGGAAGCTTGCCGCCCGTGCCGGTAATGGCGACGATCGACCCTGAGCCCCCCTCCACCATATGTGGCAATACCGCTTGAAAACAGTTGATGTACCCGAGATATTTTACTTCCAGCGCTTGCCGAAAAACGTCGCCGTTGATTTCGAGGAATGGACCAAAGGCAGGCACCGCGACTGTAGCGGCTAGGATGTCCATTCCCCCCATTTCGGAAACGACCTTTTCGGCGCCAGCTTTGACTGCTACCGCGTCCGTAACGTCTAACATCAGAGCAAGAGCGTTGCCGCCGGCGCCCTCGATGTCTTGAACTAACGAAAATAGCGCGTCCTCGCCGCGAGCCGACACGACAACCTTCGCGCCTTCGCGGGCGAAGCTCAACGCGATTTCTCGCCCAATAGCGCCTGTCGCGCCAGTCACCCAAACTACCTTGTCTGATAGCCCCATATCCATTTTCGGTATTCCCTTGTTACATTGTTAGACTTGGTTGTGTGGGTTTAACGCGATCAATTCGGGTGCCGTTCCACGGCCAGTGCTGGCCGCAAACATGATAGCCCGCGCCACCTCAATGGCTGGCAGGCGTGCTTCCCTGCGCTTGGCATAGGCGACCGCCACATCCGGATGATCAGCTTGTGCCATCAGTTCGGTGTCGAGCAGTCCCGGCGCAATCTCGGTCACCCGGACGCCATATTCCGCGAGCTCGATCCGCATGCCGCGGGTCAGCGCTGCCATTGCGTGTTTTGTCGCCGCATAAAACATGGTCAAAGGGTACACCTGTCGTGCAAGAACCGACGAAACATTAATGATGTGTCCCCGACGACGTTCCACCATACCGCGAGCGATAGCTTGGCTCAGCCGCAATAAGGCGTATACGTTAAGCTCCCACGCATCGCGCCACATGCCTGGATCAGACTCAAGGAATGGTGCATGCGCGGTCCGGCCCGCCATGTTGATGAGAATATCTACATCGTCCACTTCCCGGGAAAGACGATCGACGAAGTCGCCGTCTGTGAGGTCTCCGGGGATCGCCATAATAGTACCGGCTGCGTCGGAGGCCAGTTTTGCCAGCGCCTCTTCGCTGCGCGCCACGGCAATAACAGTTGATCCTGCCTCCGCAAACAGGAGTGCAGTTTCGCGGCCCACACCTTTCGATGCCCCCGCGATCAAAACTGTTTTGCCGTCGACGCCCATGGTTTGTCAGGCCCCCAACGCTGCGCCGCCGTCGACCGATTCGCCCCTTAGAGGGTGCCCGGCCTCGATCACCATCCCTGTAGACTCCTCTACCCCAAGGTTGAAGGCGATTCCGTCGGAGGTGATCAACGCGTCACCCTCAGCAAGGCCGCTGACTAGCCCGGTTCCGTTGAATTTCTGCGACAAAAACCTTATTCCCCTTGAAACTATTAGAATGCTTTATCCTGATTTAACCGTCGAATCGTATGCCGCCACCCACGAATAGGCATTAAGGCTGTCAGAATCTGGATTGCTATAGAAGTGTCGCCATCGCTTAAAACCAGTCGAATTATGCCATGTAAAAGGTTTTCTATTCAAATATGAGGCGTCATCAAGTTTATTTCTTTCGGCCCAGACAATAGAAGACCGGTTTCTCGTCATCGGCAGAATTGCAAATGGCCCTGACAGCAAAAAATGCTCATGGGCGATACCACCGTGCGATATTTCGTGCTGGACAGCGCATACGATCCCGGTCTGAGGGTAGGACCAACTCACGGCGTCTATTCCAGCCATTTTGCGCATGGCAGAATGTCGACCGTCGGCAGCAACGACCAGCTTTGCGTTAACAGATCTGCCGTCACTTAGATCTAGTAATGCATAACTAGGATAAAATTGGACGGCAGAAAGAGCCGCTTTCTCGGAAACCGGCAAACCTCTATCCGAAACCTCTGTAGCTAGCATGGGCCGGATATTTGCGTTCTCGACGATCCATCCAAATGGGCCTTGGTCCATGTCCCGATGGTCGTAATGCAAAAATAGTGGCGAGCTGCCGTCTGCAACACGGATCTCTATGATCGCCGTTGCTTCGGAAAAAAGCGGCCCCCATAAGCCCATATCATTCAAGATACGTTGCGATCCAGCGGAGACCGCAGAGCCCCGCCCATCAAAAGTGGCCGCAGCCATGTCTTCAAGGCTACCTCGCTCGATTACAACAAAACGAGCACCGACACCGAAAAGGGCAATGGCAAGGGAAAGACCGACCATACCCCTCCAACAATTGCGACATCAAATTTTTTTCGTTCATAATTTATACATGGCGCTTGATGAGGAAACCGTCCAGCGGCAGATCAGCATGATGGCGGAAAATTAGGCGACACTATTTTATTGCCGATTTTTTATGCATGTAGGGGGGAGCTTCAGAACTGCGGCACACGATAAAAGCCCGAATATCATCAATTTTCAGGAAATTAATTAAGTTCTCACCAGAGAGCAGTCACTGGCACGGATTTTGCATGTATGTAATTGAAAGCGATGGCAGCTCATCTGATGCATAGATCCAAGGCACTAACATTATATTTAGCACTATCTGACCCTGAGGTTTTCGGTACGACCACTTTTAATAAAAAAGACCCTACAACGGTGGTCAAGCCACATATCGAAACGGGGTCTATATCAAATATATATTTGGCTGCTTTGGAACTTTTTCGAGATCAACACTCTCACGAGTTGGGGTACCCCAAATACGTCCTGACATCAGAGCTCTCAGCAGAGAAGAGCAGAAAAGGCATTAGCGATATCAATTTTTGCGGAATGTCTGCGGCACGTTTCCCGACGACGTGTTGTGCTCTTTTTGGCTGCGTGCGGTTAGACCGTTATTCGATCTACCTCCTTATATTTTTCCACCGCAAATAGGTAACAAAGCATGAAATTCATAACTGCCGTCATAAAACCTTTCAAATTGGACGATGTGCGTGAAGCACTTACTGAGGTCGGTATCGAAGGCATGACCGTAACCGAGGTCAAGGGCTTCGGCCGCCAAAAAGGTCAACCGGAGGTATATCGCGGAGCGGAGTATATGGTCTCATTTCTTCCAAAAGTGAAGGTTGAGATCGCGGTCGACGATGCAGCGGTAGATGCCGTTGTCGAGGCGATCCAGAAATCAGCGAATTCTGGAAAAATCGGTGACGGAAAAATTTTCGTGTCCGAACTTACAAACGCTGTGCGAATCCGCACTGGCGAATCAGGAACCGAGGCACTTTAAGAGGAGTGAGAAAATGAAAAGAATTTTTAAGTTTAGTCTTGCCGCCGGCGTTGTCTCCGCGATGAGCATAGCGGGGATGGGCGAGGCAAATGCGGCCGTGAGCACGGAAACAGCGTTTGTCTTCAACTCATTCTCTTTCTTAGTCCACGGCGTCCTCGTGATGTTCATGGCAGCGGGCTTCGCAATGCTAGAATCAGGCCTTGTTCGGGCTAAGAACACAGCAACGATCTGCCTGAAGAACATTTCTCTCTATTCGATCGCGGGACTAATGTTTTACCTGATCGGCTACGCTGTGATGTATACGAATGTTGATGGTGGCTGGATAGGCACCTTCGACTTCCTGTACAATCCGGCGGAGTCTGAACTGGGGCTTCTGAACGCGGCTGACGCTGGCAAGGAAGCAGCTAATGCGGCGTTGCTGAAAGACTCTTCGTACGCGTCAATGTCGGACTGGTTCTTCCAGATGGTATTCGTCGCAACAGCGGCGTCCATAGTGTCCGGCGTATTAGCCGAGCGTATTAAGCTCTGGCCCTTCATGATTTTTGTCGTTGTCTTGGCGGCGATCATCTATCCAATTCAAGGATCGTGGGTATGGGGCGCCGGCTGGTTAAGCGAGATGGGCTTCTCGGACTTTGCGGGTTCTACACTGGTGCACTCTACCGGCGGTTGGGCTGCGCTTGCGGGCGCCGTCGTTCTTGGCGCGCGGAAAGGAAAATACGGCCCTAACGGTGCGGTCAATCCGATGCCTGGTGCAAATCTACCCCTCGCAACTCTGGGAACTTTTATCCTGTGGTTTGGCTGGTTCGGTTTCAACGGCGGCTCTCAACTTGCTCTCGGTTCAGCGGCCGACGTAACCGCTATCGCTATCGTTTATGTTAATACGAACCTTGCGGCCGCCGCCGGTGTTGTTGTGGCAATGATCATGACCCAGTTAATGTTTAAAAAGGTTGATCTAACGCTGTGCCTCAACGGCGCAATCGGTGGTCTGGTAGCCATTACCGCCGGGCCCGATTTACAGAATCATGCCTATGCTATTCTGATAGGCGGTATCGGCGGCGCTCTAGTAGTGATCGCGGTCCCACTAATTGACAAGATGAAAATTGATGATGTCGTTGGCGCGATTTCCGCCCATTTGGTGAGCGGAATTTGGGGCACGTTAGCGGTTGGTCTCTTCGGATCCGGTTCAATCGTGACTCAATTCATTGGCATCGTTGCTATCGGGGCGTTCGTCTTCGTCACCAGCCTGATCGTGTGGTTGATTCTGAAAGCTACCATTGGGATACGGGCCGATGAAGAAGAAGAAATGGCCGGCTTGGATTCCTCCGAACTGGGTATCGAGGCTTATCCCGAGTTCGGTGGTGGCTCCAGATAGGCTAAATCTAATTGGCCGGCAATACCACAACGGTAAAGCCGGTCAGACTGAGTGTTCTATTTCTGCGAGTAACGCAGAAACAGGCGGAACTCGGAGGTCGGGCGAACTGCCATCCGACCGACCTCCGGTATTGTTCCCCCCCAACGGAAAGAACCCGTTATAGTATGCCGAAAAGAGGGAGGGGGGATCAGTGCCATTTTTTAGTGGGGGGAATTTAGGTGTCTTCAACTGAAGAATTTTTCGTGCGTTTCTGGGGCGTTCGTGGATCAGTTCCTACTCCCGGGGCAGATACAAATGTATACGGCGGCAATACCTCATGTATTGAAATCCGGTGTGGAAAAAATCCGCTGATCTTCGACGCAGGGACCGGTCTGCGGAACCTGGGAGATTGCCTTGCCGCCGAAGGCGTTAAAGATTTAGATCTGTTTTTAACACACACGCATATGGACCATATCGCCGGATTTCCCTTCTTCAGTCATGCATTTAAGCCCGGGAACTCATTGCGCGTCTGGTCCGGACACCTAGATGATGGATTGACTACCGAGGGGGTCTTACGCCAATTCATGTCCGCGCCACTGTGGCCTGTCCCGATAGATATCTTCAGAGCCAATGTCAGTTATAAAGATTTTCACGCTGGCGAGACATTAATCCCTTGCGAGGGGGCAACACTGCGCACCACCCGATTAAACCATCCCCAGAACGCTACTGGTTACCGAATAGATTACGGTGGCAAGGCCATCTGTTACATCACCGACACCGAGCAACACGAAGACAGCCTTGATTCGAATATCCTTGGCTTAATCGACGGTGCCGATATCGTAATTTACGACTGCACGTACACTGACGGGGAATACCTAGACCACAAAGGTTGGGGTCATTCCACTTGGCAAGAAGGCGTTAGACTCTGCGACGCAGGTAGTGTCGGCAGGCTAGTGATCTTTCATCATATGCCTGAGCGCAATGACGCCGACCTCGACCTGATAGCTGAAGAAGCCGAGGAGGCGAGACCCGGTACCATCGTTGCCCGCGAAGGCATGACGCTCTCGCCATAACTGGACTATCCGTTGACAGCGCCTAACACACGAGCAAGATGGCGGGCAATCCGAATGGGATTGGCGACTGTACTTTGCTGTAAGAGACTTGGTTGGTTTATACCCTACCGCTACGCAGATACAGTATCTGACCCGGACGGCTACCCAGCACTAGAGCCCTTCTTTAAAGCCGCAGAACCCGACTTCGAAAACTTCCTTAACAACATCGATGGATACGCTGTCGAATTAGAGGCGATCGGGAAGGAACCCGCGCCACAGCCGCGGTGGCTGCAAGGTTGGTTTCCCCGGCTCGATGCAGCAGCGGCCTACACCATGGTGCGGAACCGCCAACCAAGCCAAATCCTCGAAATTGGCTCCGGTCATTCGACTCGATTTATGGCACGGGCCGTCTCAGACGGTGGCTTGTCAACACGTATTATTTCTATAGATCCTGTGCCCCGGGCATCAATCTCTGATATCGGCATCGAACACGTAGAATCGACGCTGCACGGTGCAGATTCCCAATTGTTCGAATCACTCACCACCGGCGATTTTTTGTTTGTGGATTCGAGTCATATAATGATGCCCGGCACCGATGTCGATTACCTCATAAATGACGTTTGGCCGCGACTTCCAGGCGGCGTCATCCTTCATATCCACGATATTCTGCTGCCCGACGGATACCCAGCTAGCTGGCAGTGGAGAGGATACAACGAGCAATCGGCTATCGCGCCACTGATCGTGGGAAACGCTACAAAACTAATTTTTTCTAGCCGGTTTGCGACAACCCGGATGAAGGTTAAAGTAGAGCAAGGGGTGATAGGGCGGCTAGATCTGCTTGACGGTGCGATCGAGACTAGCCTGTGGCTCGAGAAAATATAATTTGAAACGTATATTTTAAAAGCGACCGATAATCTGGCCGCTTAAAGTATATGTCATATAGAGCTGTTCAACTGATTAATTTGGGCCACATGTTGCGTTATCGGCAGGAGAGGCGCGCCTTAAACCGCTCTAATTGCACTCGCCGTACAAACTCAGTGAGTGTAAGCTTAGACTGTGAATGCGTTCTTCAATTCTGCCATTAATTTCTGCCGTCACCCCATCGCCAAGCGTACTCCGATTCGCACTCTGGCGCGGGTCGCATACTGGCAGGTCGTTAGCCGCCTCCAAGGTAAAATCAAAACAGATTGGTTGGATGGTACCCGCTTGATTGCCTCACGGGGCATGACCGGATTGACCGGTAATATCTATTACGGCTTGCACGAATTTCATGAAATGGCGTCGGTGCTCCACATCCTTCGGAACGGGGATGTTTTCGTTGATGTCGGCGCAAATGCAGGAGCGTATACTGTGCTAGCCAGCGGCGTCGCGGGTGCTCACACAGAAGCCATTGAACCGGGTCGGGCTGCGCTTGCGGCTCTAAAAGCAAATATCACGACCAACGCCCTAGATAGACAGGTGACAGTGCATGAATGTGCCGTCGCGGCCGTCCCCGGCGAGGCTGCTTTTACTGAGGGTGCCGGAACTATGAATCGCCTGACAGAGACGGGAACTCGGCGAGTACCGGTGATGGCACTCGACGGGCTGAGCCGGATTCCAACGATGATAAAGATCGATGTAGAGGGCGGCGAAATGGCGGCTTTTCATGGCGCGCAGAAAATTCTTGGTTCGGATGCCCTTCTTTGTATTGTTTCGGAAAGCCACGATACTGAAATAAGCGGATTTCTTGCTGATTTTGGCTTCGCCAAGTATCGCTACAATGCACTTACTCGAACTTTCTACGAGGATGTGTCTCCCCGTGAAAGCGCTTGGTTCGTGCGCGATATGGTGGGCCTGTTGGAGCGGATTAACGACGCCAGGAAGACCGAAGTGTTCGGTGTTTGGGTTTAGAATTCAGTTTGGCTCCGCCGGCATGTTTTTCCCCGTCATTTGTATGGGTCCGCCGCATCTCGAAGGCCGTCGCCAAAGAAGTTAAATGCCAGGATTACGATG
>JAYYZV010000136.1:0-31619 GCA_036339975.1 Pseudomonadota bacterium
GGCGACGGCGACGCCGGTCAAGTATTGATCAAATGCAATCGGCTCAATGGCAGGTTTGAGGTATTTGCTCGAACGTCTACGATCGACGGCGCGCCGGCTTGGCGGCGAGTGACTGGCGCAAACCCGGTCGATGAAGAAGAGGCCCGCATGGTTATCGAACGCGAGGTGAACTTCGACCCTGATATCTGGGTCCTTGAGATAGAGGATCGGGACGAAAAATATGAACTTGACGGGCCAGTTATAGCCTGAGGACTGCGTGGACTAATCCATGGCCTCATCTCTCCTCGGCATACGGGTCGGATTTTAGTTTTCATACTGGTATGCAGACCATTTTACCAGGATATGCCTTCAAGGTATTTTCCATCCTGATCCACCGCATATTCTGCGTAGACATTCTTATAGAGACAAAGGCTGAACGAGGCGGAAGGTTTAATAACCGAGGTCTGCCAAGCGCCATTTGTCAGGTTGTAAATTTAAAGTTCGTTACTCCGGTTCTATGTGGGGCGGTGCCGCGAGCGAATCCGTTCGCATGACGATCATCTTTTCTATCGTCATGTCGTGGAGCCTGCTGGATACACCTCCCGCGCCAAGACCCGATTGCCGCAATCCCGTAAATGGCATCCAGTCTGCCTGAAATGCCGTGTGGTCATTTATCATCACGGCCGAAGCGTCGAGCCGCTCACTTATATACATTGCCAGTTCGACGTCTCTAGTGAACACAGCGGCCTGAAACGCCGTTGGAAGGTTATTAGCACGAGCCAGGGCATCGTCAATCTTGAACCATGGGTTGACGCAGACCACGGGTCCGAACGCCTCCTTAGTCATAAGTTGGCAATCTCTAGGCGGGTTGAAGATCACGGTAGGTGCGTAGATTGTCTCAGACAATTTCTCGCCACCTGTCAGCAGCTGGCCGCCGCCACTCACGGCCTCCGTCACCCATTCGTGAACTCGATCCACCTCTGCTGGATCGATCAGGGGACCGACCTCTGTGTCTGAGTTTATGGGGTTACCGAGCTTGAGCCCCGACGCTTTCATTGCAAGCTGCGTGGAAAATCGTGTGGCAATTTTTGTGTGAGCGAATATACGCTGAACCGATACACCAACCTGGCCGGCATGGTAGAAGCAGCCTCTCAGGATCTCCTCACGAACCTCGTAAACGTCTGAGTCACCAGTAACAATAACTGGTGCCGCGCCGCCGTGTTCCAGCGCACATCTCGCGCCGGGCGCCAGCTTGGATCGGAGCGACCAGCCAACGTTCGCGCTGCCGCTAAAGCTAAAGAAACCAACGCGGCTGTCCGTCGCCAGTTTTTCAGCATGAGCATGGTCTGAGGTCACGATTACTCGCGCCCATTCCTTTGGCAAGCCCGCCTCATGAAGTATGTTTATAAAGGTTAGGCAAGACAGCGGCGTCGTCGCTGCCGGTTTGACGATCACAGGACAACCTGCTGCTACTGCTGGTACTACCTGATGTACGATCATGTTTAGTGGGTGATTGAAGGCACTAATCGCAACTACGACCCCGATGGGTTCCTTTAATGTAAATGCCGTGCGGTGCTTCGTAGCAGCCGTCAGGCCGGCCGGCATTCCCTCGCCACCATCGGTGCGTAGCGCGGCAATTGTGTTTTTTATAGTGTCTATCGAGTGAGATATTTCGATGCGGGTATCAGTGATAGGCTTCCCGCCTTCACGTACGGCGGTATCCGCAAGTTGATCGGAACGTTCCTCCATCAACGTTACACAGCGTTCGAGAACGGCAAGTCGCCGGTGTGGTGCTAACCAAGAGTTACGGTTCCTGAACAACGCGTGTGACTCCGCGAGGGCGCGTTCGATATCTTCGGCGGTTTGCTCCACCACAGTATCGACGGCCGTCAGATCAAACGGGTTTAGAATAGTTAGAGTTTGGGTGGCGGTGTCGGAGATTGTCATTTGGTGTCGCGGATGGATATGGGGTTGGGCCTATAGGTGGACGACGTATAAGAGCAATCAAACCGTTTTCGGATAACGCCTGACGAGTATAGCGTTGGATAGTATCAGGGGAAAATTATTACAATGTGGCAGAAAAGAGGTGTCATCGGCGTCAACAATCGCGAGTTTATGCGGCACAATTTTTTCTGGTCAGGTGCGGTGGCTAGATGGAGCTGCCGCCTTTTGTAACATCTCGGCTTCCGCTTTCTCGCGCTGCGCCAACCTCATCGCCTGATCTTTCGCTGGGCCGTAGGGCAGAGGCCAGCGTTGTGCTGTGTGGTTGTGCCACGCGGCGGCCTCCAGAGTGAAATGCGGATTTGTCAGATGGGGCCGGGCGAGAGCAACTAGGTCGGCGCGTCCAGAGGCAATAATTGTATTTGCCTGGTCGGCGGTCGTGATGTTTCCCACGGCGATTGTCGGCACCTTTGCTTCGTTGCGCACCCATTCTGAAAACGGTGTTTGAAACATACGACCGTATACCGGCTCTGCATTCACCGAAGTCTGACCGGCGGATACGTCGATAATGTCGCATCCACGGGCTTTAAGCATCCTGGTAATCTTGACCGCGTCTGCGCCTGTGATCCCGTCGGGGCCGATCCAGTCAGTCGCAGAAATACGTACTGATATTGGTTTCCTGTCGGGCCAAACGGCTCGAACGGCGTCAAATATCTCAAGGGGGTAACGCATCCGGTTTTGAAGACAGCCGCCATATTTGTCATTGCGTTGATTGGCGACAGGCGTGATGAAGCTCGAAAGCAGGTATCCGTGCGCCATGTGGAGTTCGATCATGTCCGCGTTGGCGGTCTCTGCGCGTTGCGCGGCTCGAACGAACTCGTCTCGGACGCGGTTCATATCGGCGCGGTTCATTTCACGCGGTGTATGCATGTAGTGGGCGTGGGCAAGAGGTGATGGCGCGATTACTTCCCAGTTTTTTTCGGTTAGTTTTTCGTCCATCCCTTCCCAGCCTACTCGGGTCGACCCTTTGCGCCCAGCATGACCTATCTGAAGGCAGAACTTTGCATCCGACTGCTTATGGATAAAATCCGCGATGCGCTTCCAGGCAGCGGTGTGCGCGTCAGCATAAATACCCGCGCAGCCCGGAGTGATGCGGCCATCCTCAGATACGGATGCCATTTCAGAAAATACTAGCCCGGCGCCGCCCAACGCCATTGAGCCTAAATGTACGAAGTGGAAATCACCCGGCACCCCATCGACCGAGGAATACATAGCCATCGGTGAAACCACGATGCGATTGACCAGCGTCATGTCCTGCAGCTGGAAGGGTGTGAAAATAGGTGCAGGAGGGCAATCCAGTGTGAGATTGTGCCCGGCTGCCCGTACTTCGTCCGCGAACCATTTGTCGACGCGATTGATTAAATCCGGATCACGCAGCCGCAGATTTTCGTATGTGATTTGCTTAGAGCGCGAAAGCATAGAAAATGCTGCCTGCAGTGGAGCCATATCCCAGTACCGCTGCGGTTCCTCCGTCCAGGTCACAGACACTTCCGATGCGTGCTGAGTTTTTTCTACCTCCTCTCGACGCAATTCTTCAAACCGGAGGAGGGCACCCGGGATACTATCGGTATCGCTTAGTGCGTCGACTAGCGCGATTGAATCCTCCATGGCGAGTTTGGTGCCTGATCCGATAGAATAATGTGCGGTATGCAGCGCATCTCCGATCAGAACATAGCGGTCATGTGACCAGCTTTCGCAGCGGATCATCGGGAAGCGTCGCCAGACTGTCTTGTTGGCGACGAGATCATATTTTCCATGTTCCAGTTGGTCGGCCCACAGCTCTCTCATATACGCCACCAGCGTCTCGTCGGCGAGGGCGCCGACGACACTTTCCGCGTTAGCCCAGGTGTGTTCGGGCGCTTCTACGATCCATGTACTCATGCCTTTCTTGTACTGATAGGCTCCCAGCACCCATATGCCGTATTCGTCCTCCGTAAAATCGAAGGTGAAGGCGTCGTATGGTTTGGTTGTGCCAAGCCAGGCGAAGCGGTTCTTCCGAAATTTGATTTGAGGTTTGAATACATTTGAAAAAGAGTTTCGGACAATCGAGTTGATCCCGTCGGCACCGACCACCAGGTCAGCGCTGATATTTTCCACATCTTTGATTTCGCGGGAATAAACCATTCTAACGCCAACGTCCTTGCAGCGTTGTTGCAGTATCTGCAGTAGTTCCATCCGACCGCAACCGCAGAAGCCGTGTCCGGTGGAACGGACGGTTTCGCCGTGTAGTATGAAGTCGATTTCGTCCCAATATGCGAACTGGCTGGTGATTGCACCATAGCTCTCCGGGTCACGAGCCAAGAAATGATCCAGAGTTTCGTCGGAGAAGACAACGCCGAAACCGAATGTGTCGTCTGCCCGGTCGCGCTCATACACCGATATTTCGCTAGCCGGCCATGCTTTCTTAGCAAGCAGCGCAAAGTAGAGCCCACCAGGTCCGGCCCCGATGACGGCTATATTCATTAATCTATCTTCCGTAGCGAACATTAATTTACGTGTTAATATTTTACATATTAGTGATCTATCAGTAAATTGAGTTTATTCGATCAGACCTAACTTAGAGGAGGCAGCCGCGTGGATACCGCTATGGAATCTCCCTCTCGTCCCGTGGCCAACTGCAGTGAGCGTTTGTCGCTCCGTCTGTGGCTGCAGCTAATGAAGTGCACAAAGGCGTTGGAAGCGGTTGTCGGCAGCCGGTTGCGGCGTGAATACAATCAAAGCCTTGCCCGGTTTGATGTGTTCTCTCAGCTCTACCGCCTAGGCGGCGACTGGGTCTCTATCGGCGAGGTAGCAGGCAATGTGATGGCTGCGAGCCACAACATAACGGCGCTGCTGGACAGAATGGTGGCGGAGGGTCTGATCGAACGGCGTGCAAGCCCAGATGACCGCCGTAGCCATCAGGTGCGGATGACGGCAGAAGGCCGATCCCTGTTTGACGGAATGGCTAATGATCACCTGCGATGGGTTAACGAGGCCCTAGAGGGGTTTGATCAGGATAGCAAACGGGCTTTGATCTCCCTGCTGGTCGAGATGCGTGACATTTTTGGCGCCAATGCGCTGGGTGCACACCAGGAAAAGACCGAATGAAAACTTTTCTTCCTCTGCCGTCGTCCCGAGAAGAAATTCTCAAAATTCAGAGTGCCCGAAAACGAGTTGCGTTTGAACGTGCTAAGCGGGCTGATTGGTACAAAGGAAAGCTAGAGCATATTGATGCAGCCCGGCTGGATGATCCTGCAGTCTGGCAGCAGATTCCTATTGTAGACAAGGATATTTTGCGTCAGTTAGACCACGCGGATTTCATGGGGCAGTTCTGTATAGCTCCCAAAGAACAAATTGCCGAATATTGGAGGTCGGGTGGTACAACGGGAAAGCCCGTGTTCTACCCGCGAACCTTCGAAGACGTAGATTATGGTCTCGTCACATGGGGAAGGTCCTTTCCAGCAATGGATATAGGTCCGGAGGATCTTTGCCATATCTCTTTTCCAATCGGTGTGCATCCGGCGGGACAGATTTGGGCCCGCTCGGCGCATATGTTCGGCGTGGGCATGGCCTGGGTCGGTGCGGGTAACTCTGTCCCATCGGCGGTCCAACTCGAACTAATCCAGACACTGGAGCCTACCGTGTTGATTGCAATGCCGAGCTTCGCGCTCCATCTGGCAAATCTTGCGGCGGAGCAAGCGGTCGACCTTACGCAGTGCAGTGTGAAAAAAATTATATGTTCGGCTGAGCCGTTGTCCGACGCCAAACGGGCAAAACTTGCGCGCACTTGGGGCGCCGAAGTCTTTAACGTTTTTGGTATGAGCGAAGCCGGCCTGATGGGTGCAGAGGGGTCGGCCCATGATGGTATGCATATCTGGTCCGATATGTTCTTTATTGAAGTCATCGACCCTGCAACCGGCGAAATTCTGCCGGAGGGTGAAGAGGGGAATCTCTGCCAGACACCGTTGTGGACGGGGAACGCAACGCCTTTTCTCCGCTGGAACGCCGGCGACATCGTTCGCTATGTCGAACGTGGAAAAAGTGACGGGCCGTTTGCTGACCTGTTTCCAATGATACAGCACGCCAACCGGACCACTGGGTTTTTTAAGATACGCGGCGTAAACATCAATCACGCAGAATTCGAGGACTTCATCTTCGCTACGCCGCCAATCAACGATTTTCAGGCGGTGCTCGTGACTGACGACAGTGATCTCGAAACATTGAATATCCGGATCGAGGTCAAAAGAGACGAAGATTCCTCGGTGGTGGCGGCTGACCTGGAATACCGTGTCAAGGCAACCTTCGAGATAACTCCCAGGATTGAAGTTTTGAAAGTTGGGACCCTAGCCCGCTTGTTCGAGACATCCATAAAAGCACCGCGCTTCGTCGATGAACGAAATTGAGGCTGCCGGAACAAGGCGGATTTCCCATCGTACTAAATTCCTCTAAGCTTATCCTGAGTTTAAGGAGTTTTAGCATGTCATGACTGGCGTCGAACGCGCAAACGGCCATAAGCCGGCCGGTATTTCCCCGCTACACCACCCAGCGCTGTCAAATGCGCCGCGCCCAGATCCCGACAAACTAGGCTATGATCTGAACAAGGCGCTTTCGGCCGTAGTACCTTTGCAAGCCCGTGCGCCCGAAGATGCTTTTTCTGCTTCCTATCTGGGAACCGAACGCGAAGGTAACGCCACCCTGATTTCTGAGGATGGCCTGTTGCTCACGATTGGCTACCTTATTAACGAGTGCGACCTAATTACGGTTGGGACCCGCATAGGCGGCGTCGCCGAAGCGCATATCGTCGCGTATGATTATGAGACTGGCTTTGGCCTGCTGCGCACCTATGACGAGCTCGGTGTGGACCCACTTGAGCTTGGGTATTCGTCGGAGGTTCGCGAGGGTGACACTCTTACCGTCGGTGCACATGGCGGCCCAGCACAAGCTATGGCGGCGAAGGTATCGTCGGTGCGCGAATTTGCGGGATATTGGGAATATCTGATTTCCGGTGCGATCTTTACCGAACCGCCACATCCCATCTGGTCGGGCGCGGCCCTACTCGACCCGGAAGGTAAGCTGGTTGGTATCGGTTCGCTATTCGTTCAGGATTCGGAGGACGAAAACGCTGATAAACAGCCGGGTAACATGTTTGTACCAGTCGATTTGTTGAAACCAATCTTTGAAACTCTTATTGAGAAAGGTCAGACTGCTCACCCTCCGCGCCCGTGGCTAGGAATCTATACAGTGGAGACAATGGGTCATCTACTGATCACCTCGGTATCTGATCGAGGTCCTGCGGTTGATGCCGGGGTAGAACCAGGAGATGTGTTGCTTGCCGTGAACGGTCAGGAAGTCAAATCTCTAGCAGGCCTATACCGTGAAATCTGGGGCTCCGGCGAGGCCGGTGTTCCGGTAGACTTGGCTCTGCTCCGGGATCAAAAGATGATTGAGATATCGGTCATCACTGTAGACCGGGCCAAAATCATGCGCCGGACGGCTAGTCACTAGCTCCTTCGTTGACCGGGCTTATGCCTAACCGGCCACTATCCGGTCTTTACCGCCCGATCCCGAAGGTGTAGAGCGCAGTAATGAGCAAAAATCCTGATATTCCTTCCTACGATGGCATGCGGGAGATTTCTGATCTTTACGATGCGTTTATAATTGATGTCTGGGGTGTCCTCCATGACGGGGTTACGCTGTATCCCGGAGTTGTCGACGCTCTGGAACGTTTGACCGCTGCGGCCAAGCCGTTCGTAATGTTGACCAACGCGCCCCGGCGCAGTGCTGCGGTTGCCGATGCCATGATCTCTATGGGTATGCCTGACTCATTTTGCAGAAAAATCCTGTCTTCTGGTGAAGCCACTTTTTTAGATCTAAAAGAGCGCGCAGACGTGTTCTACGCATCCCTTGGCAACCGGTTTATGCATGTTGGGCCTGACCGCGACCGAAATTTGTTTGATGGTCTGGACTGGGACGAGGTAACGCGGGTCGATGAATGTGATCTGATCGTGAACACCGGCCCTTGGAAGGATGGGGAGACTGTAGCTGATTACGAAAAAATGTTGCAAAGAGGGGTTGAGTTGGGACTGCCGATGATATGTGCCAATCCGGACCTCGTTGTAGTTCGCGGCGGGCGCAAGATTATCTGTGCCGGCTCCCTTGCAATGCACTACGAGGACCTCGGTGGCATTGTTCGGTGGTTCGGAAAACCGAGGCCGGAAATATACAATTATTGTTTTCGGGAACTATCTGATTTCGACAAACCACGGATTGCAGCGGTGGGGGACTCATTTCGTACAGATCTCGCAGGGGCGGCGAATGTTGGCGTTGCACCCATTTTTGTCGCGGCCGGCATTCATGCTGAGGAACTAGGCGGCTGGCCCCCGGATCCGGACGCGCTGATACTGCTCGCTGATAAGTGGAAGGCGAGACCCGCCGCTTCAATCCCAGCGTTTTCCTGGTAAGACGGAGATGTGATGATTGGCATTACCGGATAAGGAGACGATTATCAATGCTGCCGGTAGGTAGGGGATATCTCGGTATATTTGGAAAACTGTTATCCCAAGCGAACGACCTCAATTCAGCCAGCATACTCAGGTAGGCCCTCTTGTCGGAACATGCGCATAGGTGTCCAAAATAGGCGAAGGTGGGGCGGTCCTGATGTCGGTTTCACTCCCTACCGGCAAATTCGCACAAACAATATCACCAATTCACTTTCCACATCCTGACGAGCCGTCTATGACGCTGTTTCTAGGGAAGAGGATAGCTTTCTGTGTACGCACTAATATTTACCGTTTTCGTCGACACGGTCGGCTTCGGCATTGTTTTGCCTCTATTACCGCTCTACGCGCAGAAATTTGGTGCAACGCCCGAGATTGTGACGTTGGTGGCTGTCAGCTTTACGTTAGGACAGGCGGTATTCGGCCCTTTTTGGGGGTGGCTTAGCGACCATCTGGGTCGCAAGCCGGTGTTGTTGATCACCATTACGGGGACGCTGTGTGCCTATGTTTTGTTGGCGTTTTCAACCTCTCTAATGATGCTGTTCGTTGTCCGGTTTCTTGCCGGCGCTATGGCCGCAAATATGAGTGTGGCCCATGCGCTTGTCGCCGACATCACCCGCGCCGAGGACCGTACCCGAAATATCGCACGTCTCAGTGGGGCAGCTGGTCTCGGATTTGTAGCCGGACCGGCGATTGGCGGGTTGCTGGCGGGCATCGACGTCGGCGGGTCTGTGTTTCTAATGCCATATCTGACTGCTGCCCTTTTTTCAGCTATCGCGCTTGGCCTTGCCTTAGCCCTTATCCGGGAATCCGTCACGCCGGACCGGAAAGCGCAGGCTCGAATATCAGGAGGTTTCCGCGCATGGCGCAGTGCACTTTCGCAAGCCCAAACGCGCCTTCTGCTCCTTTTGATGTTAGCGCCGCCCTTTGTGTTTGCCGGAATAGAAGTGATCATCGTGCTATGGTCTGAGCGTGCCTGGGGTTGGGGCCCACAGCAAAATGGTTACTTCTATGCTTGGATGGGGGCCTGCCACGTAATTCTACAATGGTTGCTGATCGGGCCACTGGCGCGGTGGATCGGTGAGAGGGCTTTGATCACGCTGGGCTCACTATCTCTGGGTCTGGGAGTTCTGATGATGCCCCTAGCGGGTGAGCCAGCGCTTTTGTACTTTGCCGCCTTTCTTATGATTCTGGGGACATCCGGCTGCGCTTCGCCTCTTAGCAGTCTTTTGTCGCAATACGCCGACCCGGCTGGCCGGGGCAGCATTTTGGGGTTGGGGCAGGCATTTGCGGGTTCCGGTAGGATTATGGGTCCGGCGCTTGCTGGCGTTGTTTTCGCATCAATCGGCATCAATTGGCCGTTCTATTTTGGCGCGGCCGCCATGGTCATCATGGCGATTGGGAGCCGGTTTATTCTCGTTAAACGCGCGTCCGATATTGATGTTTAGCGTCCTTGACTTCGCAACTGCGGGCGACTAATTGTTCGCGCCTTACGGGCCGTGAAAGGTCCGGTTTTTATGTGTGAGACGAAGGATTGCGGGAGCCAGACCATGTCAAGACGATGTGCCATGACCGGCAAGGGTGTACAGGCCGGCAACAATGTAAGCCACGCCCACAACAAGACCCGTCGACGGTTCCTGCCCAACCTGCAGGATACGTCGCTGCTATCTGATGCGCTCGGCAAGACTGTGCGACTGCGCCTATCGACCCGCGCTATCCGCACCATTGAGCACAAGGGTGGTCTGGATGCCTTTCTTCTTGGAACTTCCGATTCGAAGTTGCCGGAAGACGCCCTAACGCTAAAGCGTAAAGTAAAAAAAGCTCTTGCTGTTGCTGGCTGACAAGCGGATTTAATGCCAAACAAGAGGAGGCTGCGGTATAGGGGCTTTTTTGTCTTTTTTCTTCCGATTGGCTGAATGGGCAAATTTTGGTCAGATCACTTCACAGACTTCATCGAAATCATAACGATAGAGCCGTGGCCCCTTGATACCCTCTAAATCGCCGTAACCGATATTACATAGAAAATTAGATTTCCAGTTTTTTCCGGCAAGAAAAATTTCGTCGGCGAGTTCGGTGTTGAAACCTCCCATGGCACCCGCGTCCAGCCCGACGGCGCGAATCGCCATGATTAAATAGGCACCCTGAAGGGTACCTTGCTGAAATGCAAATTTTTCGGCTACCGAGGCGTCGTTCCGGAAACGCTCTCCTAATTCTGGCCGAACGGGATAGTTCCGCGCAAAATCCTCAAAAAATTCAAGGTCATAGGCGAGAAGTGCGGTAACTGGTGCAGCCATAGTCTTTTCGGCGTTTGCCGGCATAAGGCACGGTTCGAGCTTCTTTTTGGCTTCTTTGGACCGAATGAAAATCAGACGAGCTGGCTGGGTGTTAGAGCTCGTAGACCCGTATTTCATCATCTCCCATATTTCACGGAGTTGTTCGTCCGAGACGTCCTTGTCTTGCCACCAGTTATGGTTTCTGGCCTCGCGGAACAGCAGGTCGATACCATCGTCGTCAAGATGCTGGATACGGCTACGATATTGCGAGATCCGAGCTCGGGCTTCGGTAAGTGCGTGTTCTTCGGACATTTTCAAACTCCGTGTTTCATCTGTCTCAGGCAAAATTGTAGTGCCAACATAATACTCGGCGTTCTTATTTGCACGTATGACGCTGCCGTGTGAGAATGCGATCGATTAGGTTTTAAATCAGTTCAACAAACTAAACATAGGACACAGGGACATGAAGTTGTGCACTAAAACATTTCTGGCAGGCCTTGCGGCCAGCGCTATTATCGCAGGTACGGCGACCACCGCCTCCGCCGCCATGGACTACGCGGGTAAGACGATCAAGATCGTTATTCCGTATGGGCCCGGCGGTACGTATGACAAATACGGCGTAACGTTTTCCAATAATTTGGGCAAACATATACCCGGCAACCCTAATATTATCCTGCAGCATATGCCCGGGGCGGGCGGTGCTAAGGCTATGAACTGGTTTTACAATGTTGCCCCGAAAGATGGCCTGACCTTGATAGTTCCATTGGATAACACCGTGCTGAATCAATTGATGCGGCCTAAAAAAATGCGTTACCAATCTGAAAAATTCACATGGATTGGTTCTAGCAACCAAACTAATGTTGTGATGGTAGTCAGGTCAGACACGGGCGTTAGAAAGCTAAGCGATCTGAAGACAAAAACAATCGTTGGCAGCACAAGTGGTAAGAACTCGTCTGGGTATTTAACGCCAATGTTTATAGCCGGAACTCTTGGCCTAAATATTAAGATGGTCACTGGTTACAAAGGATCCTCCAAGTCGATATTCGCGATCGAGCAGGGCGAATCTCAAATGTCAGCATTTAATTGGCTGGCCTGGGCTTCCAAAGTGCCACATTGGTTTAAAGGTGAAAAACCATTCGCGCGCGCAATAGCCCAAATAGGGTTTTTTAGGGATCCGGATCTTTCCGACGATGTGCCACTGGTTGAAGACCTTCTAACCAATGACATGGATAAAAAGGCTGCAGCTATGCTAGCGGTTGCTGGGCTACTAGGTCGTGGTTTAGCTCTTCCGCCCGGAGTTGATAAAAATACTGTAGGCGTTCTTCGTGCAGCATATGACAAGATGAATGCAGACCCAGCCTTCGCGGCCGAGCTTAAAAAGAGAAAGTTACGTCTGATGCCAACGTCTGGAGCCAAAATTCAGAAGATTGTTAATGGGGCCGTAAAGAATGCCTCACCTGAGGTGGTGGCTCATGCGCGCAAGATAATCTTTGGTAAATAAACCGAAAGAGTAAAATTAATGGGCCGGCATAAGCCGGCCCATTAATAATTTTGGTTTTTTACCTACTTCCTCCGACAAAAAGATCTTTAAAAATTTGCGAAAATTATGGACCGTGCGTTGTTGCGACCGGGCTATTTTCGCCCATATCCATGCTTTCTCTGATTAAGACCTCTAACAGATCAGCACGTTTTTTTGCCTTTGAGGGTTCGTCCCAAAGATTGTCAAACTCATTTGGGTCATCTTTGAGATTATAAAATTCTCCCCATTCTACGCCGCTGTATAGTGTAAGTCGCCAGTCCTCATGAAGAATTGTGCGAGCTCTGAAATTGTCTTTAAGACCCATGTACCCCCGGCGTTGACTTTCTTCAATCAACATCGCCGACCTTAGGTCTCGACCCTCTGCAATTTTCCGGAGAGATTTGCTTTGCATGCCGTTGAATTTATTTATTCCAGCAAGCTCTAATATTGTTCCGGCGATATCTATCGTGCCGCTCAAATTACTGGTTACCATTGGCGCATTGTCGTTATTGGGATCGGAGATAATGAAGGGCACACGGATTAAACCTTGATAATGCAAAGCCCCTTTGAGAAGAAGTTGGTGATCTCCCATGAAGTCACCGTGGTCGGTGGTGAATATTATAATTGTATTATTCGCTTGCTCCGTTTCTGCGAGTGTTTTCATAATTGTACCGATAGCGTCGTCAATCATTGTGATCGACCCATAGTTCAGCGCGATTGCCGCTCGGGCTTCGTTCTCGGTGACACCGAAGGCTCTTTGCTCTCTATGTTTTGACCGTACGTGCCCCCCTCGGGAAAGTATGTTAGCCAAATGGGGTGGCCATTTATCTTGCGGATGTATGTATGACGCGGGTAACGGTATATCCGCTGGGTCATACATATCGAAATATTTTCCAGGAGGTGTGAAGGGATGGTGCGGATCAGGAAAAGAGCATTGCAGCAGGAAGGGCTTGTCCCCGTGTGAGGCGGCGTGATCCTTTAAATATTTTACAGTCTCTTCTTTAATAAAGGTCGTAGGATACAGCTCTTCTGGGACTGCCGTTCTCCATGCTTGAGGTGCAGATGTATTTGTTTCCGATGGGAGGGCATTTTCAGGACCCTGCATCGATGCTGGGTCTGGATGACGTTCCGACAGCCAGTTTGCATAATCCCCCCAAACATTATCCGAATGACCAATGGCTAAGGCAAGATGTTGAAATCCGTAGAACGGCAGTTCTGGCCGAAAATTATCCCTCTCTTCCCAAGTGCTTCTGAGTTCCTGATCATAACGGCCATCCATCCAGCGGTTTCGACGGGCTTCCATTAGGTCTGGAGTGGCCAATTTCTTTTGGGGGTCTATGTTTGGCAGCCCATGAATAACCGGTTTCTCTGAAATACCTTGCAGATGGCTTTTTCCTATTAGTGCCGTTCGATATCCTCCAGATACCATAAGTTCGGTAAAGGTAACTTCCTGAAATGATAGTGATATGCCGTTTTGGCGAACCCCGTGCAACGACGGCATTCGACCTGTCATTAGTGTGGCACGATTTGGCATGCATATTGGGCAAGATACGTAAAATCGGTCGAACCGTGTTCCTGTATCGGCTATCCGGTCAATATTTGGTGTTTTGACAATTTCATTACCATAGCATCCGAGGTGATCTGCTCGGTGTTGGTCGGTAATTATTAAAATAATGTTAGGAGGGGTATCGGGAGTTTTCAATTTCGGCCCAGATCTCCCTTAAGTTTTTTTGAACCAATCAGGCGGCGTGTCTGTTGCGTCGTATCTTCGCAACAGCTGGGGTTTTGTCGTCATCAAACAGTTCGGCGAGCCGATCCATCATAGTTCCGCCCAGCTGTTCCGCATCCATTATTGTCACGGCGCGGTTGTAATACCGGGTGACATCATGGCCGATTCCAATCGCGGTGAGTTGAACGTCGGGGCGGCTTTCCAGCATTTTTATTACTTCGCGCAAGTGACGTTCCAGATAATTACCCGGGTTGACTGATAAGGTTGAGTCATCAACCGGGGCGCCGTCGGATATAACCATCAGGATTTTACGCTGTTCTTGGCGGTGCACCATACGGCTGTGTGCCCACAGCAGTGCCTCGCCGTCGATATTTTCCTTAAGTAGACCTTCGCGCAGCATCAAGCCTAGAGATTTTCGTGCTCTGCGCCATGGTGCATCTGCTGGTTTGTAGACAATATGGCGGAGGTCGTTGAGCCGTCCCGGATTGGCCGGTTTGCTATCCGCAAGCCAGCGTTCGCGGGCTTGTCCTCCTTTCCATGCACGGGTAGTAAAGCCGAGGATTTCTACTTTTACGCCGCAACGTTCGAGCGTTCGGGCAAGAATATCCGCGCTCATCGCTGCTACGGTGATCGGTCGGCCTCGCATCGAGCCCGAATTGTCGATCAGGAGTGTTACCAACGTGTCGCGGAATTCCGTTTCCTTCTCGATTTTGTAGGATAGTGGGTGCATGGGGTTGGTGACCACCCGCGAAAGACGTCCAGCGTCCAGCAGGCCCTCTTCAAGATCGAATTCCCATGAACGCGACTGTTGCGCGAGCAGCCTACGTTGCAAACGGTTAGCCAGGCGTCCGATGATGCCTTGTAGATTGGCTAGTTGTTGGTCCAGATGATTCCGCAAGCGACTAAGTTCGTCGGGATCGCACAAATCCTCGGCTTCGACGACTTCGTCATACTCGGGCGTATAGGGCTGATAGGACGGTTCTCGCTCCCGCCCCGCCCCGCCCTCTTGACGTTGCTGCTGCGATTGTTCTCCGTCTTCGTCGCCGGTGCCGGGCATCATCTCGTCTTGGCCCTGCTCAGACATGGATTCGTCGCCTTCTTCAACCTCCATATCTTCCATTTCTGAGGACTCGTCACCAGACATCTCTGCCGATACACCTTCCGTGTCTGCATCGTCCGCATCTGCGTCTTCAGCGTCCTGTTCTTCAGAGTCCTCGCCCTGCTCACCCTCCTGTTGATCCGTGGCTTCAGACTCTTCGTCAATCAGTTCCAGTTCGACCAGAAGATCGGTTAGCGCATCCGCGTAGGCTTCCTGATCGTCTATACATTCAGCGAGGCTATCAAAGTCGGTATTGATTTTGTCATTGACCCAATCGCGCCACAGACCGACTAACTGTTCCCCGCCTTCGGGTAGGTCTTCACCGGTTAGTTTTTCGCGGACCATTAGGCCAATCGCCTCGGACAGCGGAGCGTCTTCGCGAACGTTGACGCGGGTGTAACTGAAGGAGTCACATTTTTGCTCGAGCGAAGCCCTTAGGTTGTTAGCTACCCCGGCCATCATGCGGCCACCTAGCGTCTCGCAACGGACCCGCTCAAGGGATTCGAATACAGCACGCGCGTTTTCTCCCTGCGGCGCTCGACTGGCGTGGACCGTTTCGTCATGAAAACGAAGGCGCAACGCCATCGCATCCGCCTCGCCTCGGAGCGCGGCGACCTCCTTTTTCGTAAAATCGCGCGACGGGATTGGCAGCCGCGCCTGGCTGTCCACTAGCCTTGCTTCTGAGCCGTAGACGAGCGTGATGTCCTCACGTTCGGCGATGGCGCGCATCGCCGCTGCGGTGATGCGGCGAAATTCTTCTGCCGGCTGGTCGTCGTTCATTTACGGATTAAGCGGCTGTCTGTGACGCGTCTAGTTCTGGAAGTTCTTCGCCGAAGCAGCGTTGGTAGTATTCCGCCACTGTCGTTCGTTCCAGTTCGTCACACTTGTTAAGGAACGTCATACGAAAAGCTATCCCTATATCGCCGAAGATTAGGTTGTTTTCTGCCCAGGTGATAACCGTCCGAGGCGACATGACGGTTGAAATATCGCCGGCCATGAAGCCAGCTCTCGACAAATCGGCGACGCGAACCATGGAGCTGATGGCCTGCTGGCCTTCCGCATTTTTGTTGTAGTTCGGACACTTTGAGAGAACTATCGCTGTTTCTTCGTCATGCGGCAGGTAATTGAGCGTGGTGACCAAGTTCCAACGGTCAAGCTGGCCTTGATTGATCTGCTGTGTGCCGTGATAAAGGCCCGTAGTATCACCTAGACCGACCGTGTTCGCAGTCGCTAGCAGGCGAAAAGCTGGGTGGGGCCGCAGGACACGGTTCTGGTCAAGTAGGGTCATTTTACCGTCGACTTCCAGGACACGCTGAATGACGAACATTACATCCGGTCGACCGGCATCATATTCGTCAAACACGAGCGCGATTGGGCTTTGAAGGGCCCAAGGTAGAATACCGTCCCGGAACTCAGTAATCTGCTTTCCATCTTTCAAGACTATGGCGTCCTTGCCGATTAGGTCGATACGGCTGATATGGCTGTCAAGGTTGATTCGGATGCAGGGCCAGTTCAGCCGGGCAGCAACCTGCTCGACATGAGTCGATTTGCCCGTGCCGTGATATCCTTGAATTAGCAGCCGGCGATTATGAGCAAAAGCCACCATGATCGCGAGGGTGGTGTCGTGATCAAAGCAGTAGGTATCGTCGCGGTCGGGTACGTGCTCGGTTTTCTTGGAGAATGCCGGGATCTCCATGTCGATGTCGAGGTCGAAGGCCTCTTTGGCGGAAACGGTCGCGTCCGGCGTGTCGATTTCGCTGATATCAACGATCGCGTTATGGTTTTTGGAAGCCATTCAACTGTGTTCCTCAAGAGTAAGCAAATTTAAGCGAGGCGCGCTATATTAGGCGGTCGCTGTTCCTTAATGTCGTATATGCGTAATTAACCGATTTTAGCCGGTCTTCTGCCCTTTTGTCGCCCCCATTGGCATCGGGATGCAACATTTTGGCAAGAATTTTGTAGCGCAGTTTTACATCGGCTTCAGTCACCGGCGCAACCAGCCCCAACACAGAGACAGCTTCTCGTTCTTCGGGTGTAAAAGATTGCAGCTGACTGTCGCCCGCACGTTCCTTCGGCCCACCCATCGGGTCCCGGCCTAGCATGCCAAGCGGATCCGACATTCCTTCCTCGTTGTTGGCGTCGCCGGTTCCTAGTGGCCAAGTCGGCCGCCGCCATACAACATCGTTCCGAATCTCCGCTTCGACGGCAGCATCGTCCATCCCCGCATAGTAGTTCCAGGCGGCGTTGTATTCCCGTATATGTTCTAGGCAGAACCAGTAGTATCGGTCTAGCGCATTCCGGGACTGGGGTGCGCGGAATTCTCCTAGCAAATCACAATCGGGGTGTGAGCAGGATCCTAGCACCGGATTGGTGTCTATCACGGGTTTTTTTGGACTAGATACCGACATATTGCGAGTATGGTCGCCGCAATTTGGCGGTGCAAGTGTGGGCCGGTATAATGCCCAACGGCCATGATGGCGGGCCTGCTGGCCATATTAAAGGGAAACCACCAATTTAATGACAGTTGCGCGAGATATTGAAAAAAAACTGACCGACGCGTTCCAGCCGATTTCACTGAGCGTTATCGACGAGTCGGGCCTTCACGCTGGCCACGCCGGCGCCAGACCCGAGGGGGAGACGCACTTTCGGGTGGAAATTGTTGCCGGCGCGTTCACCGATAGGACCCGTGTTGACCGCCAACGCATGGTCTATTCCGTGCTTGCGGACGAGCTGGATGGTCCGGTGCACGCGCTGTCGGTTTCAGCCCTCGCTCCTTGACAGACCCTGAGAAAACCCAAAGGGCACCTGATGCTTGTTCGGAATTCGACAAAATTCGTGAAGGTAAGCGTCTTACTGCCGCGACGTGGTTTATCTATTGAACCATTTACATTGGCGGCGAAAGTTTCCCGCAAGATATTAGGGTGTCTCGCCGGTGTAGAAACCGGGATACTCGGTTCGAATCATATCGCCGTCGGATGACCAGACGTGGCAAGTATTTACCGGCGGTCGAGATATTTTCTGTGGTTTGTTTTTTTGTTTGGCATCCGCAGGAGCTGAATCTGAAAATTGCACGGTGTGAAATGCGACTGTTGCAATAGGTTTCAGCATATCGACTAAGAGCGCGCAGCCGCGCGCTCCGCCAAGAATTTCCCGTATCCGCCGGTTCCAGCCGGTACCTATTTTAAGGCCTCTCAGTTTCTGGAAATGGGGGAGGATGGAGGGGCAAAGTTCGTAAGGGCCTGCGTCGGTGTGAACCTCTACAACCTGAACAATAAACTCCCGGTCGACCGTTAACCGGATCCACATGTCATGTAGCGGTTCCCCCGGTTTCACTTCTCCGCGGAAAACGTTCGTGAACGGATATGCTTTGACGTCTGTGAGGTGACCCTCGATATCCCATAGTCCATCGGCTCGGCGAAAACTCCGGCACTCAACCGCCCGCACGTGGATAGGGTCTCGGTCAACGTTTACATTTGATAGCGGCATCGGTTAGTTCCCGTTTTCAGTAATTATCCGGCGGTATCTTCGCTGGGTATTTTTTCTACCCTGCTGAGGCGAATTGATGTGATCCGGTTGCGCTGTCGGCGCACAACCTCGAACCGGAAGCCATAGAAGTGAAATATCTGACCAATATTTGGGATTACCTTCGCTTCATGTATTACTAGCCCCGCGAGCGTGGCTACGTTTTGATCGGGGAGGGCCCAACCAAAACGCCGGTTCAGATCCCTCACAGTCACTCCGCCTGCGATAAGATAGGATCCATCGCGCTGTGGGCGGACGCCAATCGGCACGACGTCGTGCTCGTCTGAAATATCTCCGACAATTTCCTCCAGAATGTCTTCCAAGGTTACTACACCCATTAGCGCACCATACTCATCTACTACCAGAGCGAAATGCTCGCGCCGCCGACGGAAGGCGTTTAGTTGATCCAGTAGTGTTGTCGACTCTGGGATAAACCATGGGGGTGTTGCAATATTGTCGATATCTAGCGCGTCCATGTCGCCAGGGTGGGTATGGACTTCGCGTAGCATGGCCTTGGCGTGCATGACGCCGATAATATTATCGGGCGAATTTCGCCACAGCGGTATCCGTGTAAACGGACTAACGAGAGCCTCCTCAACTATTTGACTGGTCGGAAGAGAAGCGTCAATCATGAAGATCTCGCGGCGGTGTTGCATCACCATTTCAACATCAACATCGGCAAGATCTAATATGCTATGCAGCATCGCGCGTTCGTGGCCCGCCATGGCGCCGTTGCCTCGGTGAAGTTCGATTGCCCCGCGCAATTCCTCCATCGTCGCGCCCCAATCCCGACTGTCCCCAGGTCTAACTCCGAACAACCGTTGCACTCCCCGAGTTATGTATTGAATTGTCGACATCACCGGGCCGAGAAGCCTGACCAGCACGAGGAAAGTTGGTGCAATGGTCAGCGCGAGGCGGTCCGCGTTTCGGAGGGCATAGGTTTTCGGAAGAATTTCCCCGAAGACCAACAATAATAAAGTCATAGCGACGGTCGCATAGATCACGCCGGTTTCGCCAAAAATGCTAATTAGTAGGCTAGTGGCAAGCGCTGACGCTAGGATATTGACCGTGTTGTTACCCAGCAGGATCGTACCGATCATATGATCGGGATCGGCACGTAACCGATTTACTACGCCAGCGCGGCGATTGCCTCTGGATTCCATCTGGTGCATGCGCGCCCGCGACGCCGCGGTCAGCGCAGTTTCCGAACTCGAAAAAAACCCGGAAAGTATCAAGAGAACGGCGATTCCGCCGATAGTTGCAAGTGTCGCTATTTCCATATGGTTGTGGATCAGCCCCTTTGCGTCGTTGATTGCGAGAGGTAACAGATCATATCATGGTCGCCTGCGCTAGCATGTCCTTGACGGCATCAAGTCCGACGTCGCGGGCGATAAACGCATTACCGATAGCCTGAGCGAGAATAAAAGTAATTTGGCCGTCGCGTAATTTCTTATCGTGACGCATATGATTGATTAGCGTGTCCGGATTCCACTGCCGGGTTCCCTTGGATGGAACCGATATAGGCAGGCCAGTGTCAACAAAATGAGCAATGGTGCGTTTTAGGTCCCCCATGGGGCAAAATCCCATTCGGACGGATAGGTCGAGCGCCATAATCATGCCGATGGCAACTGCCTCACCATGCAGAAGTTCGGACCCGAATCCTGTTTCTGCTTCGAGCGCGTGTCCGAAAGTGTGACCAAAATTGAGGAGCGCGCGAACACCATTTTCGAACTCATCCTCCGCAACAATTGAAGCCTTCGCAACGCAGCTTGATTTAACGGCGTATTGCCTTGCCTCGCGGTTGCCCTCAAGCACGGTCCGCCCATTTTGTTCGAGCCATGTAAAGAATTCAACATCTCGGATCAGGCCATATTTTACAATCTCAGCGTATCCGGCAAGAAGTTCACGCTTTGGTAGGGTGTCGAGTGCCGCTGTGTCGGCTAGTACGAGACGCGGCTGATAAAATGCTCCGGCCAAGTTTTTACCGTGTGGCGTGTTAATGCCGGTTTTTCCGCCCACGGAGCTGTCCACTTGCGCCAACAATGTCGTTGGGATCTGCACAAAGTTAATGCCTCGTAATATCTGACTAGCGGCGAATCCGGCGATATCGCCCACAACCCCGCCGCCGAGTGCCCCAAGCGTCGACCCCCGTTCCGGAGTGCCGTCTAGCACCGTATTGACGACGATCTCGATCGTGCCCAAGCTCTTGCTCGCCTCTCCGGCGGGCAGAACGATTTCGTTTACGTTAAATCCATTTTCTCGCAGCGATCTGGACACTAGGTCAAGATAGTAGGGCGCTACATTTTCATCTGTAACTATCCAGAAAGCGCCGGCACCCAATACCTCGCGCACGTATTTTCCCGTATTTCTAAGAAGGTCTTCACCGACGAAGATGTCGTATGAGCGTTCGCCCAAATCGACTCGGAGCGAGTCCGCAGGTGTCATCATTCGGCTGCCGCACTGCTTTTTCTGATGACCGTGAACTTGTATATAGCGTCGTATACTTTTTCTAGCGTCGCTTCCGGCGAATCCTCGTCGCTATCAACGGTAAGATCCGCCTCGGCGTAGGTTGGGTATCTCTGGTACATCAGGTTTTCCAACTTCAGGCGTTTGTCCACGCCCTGAAGCAAGGGACGGGCGTTTTGTCGGGAGACTCTCTGCAGCAATACCTCCAAATCCGCTTTCAACCATACCGACAAACTTTTTTTCCTGCTTATGATTCGTGTGTCCGCATCCATGAATGCGCCACCGCCCGTTGCAATAACGCGCGGCTGACCAGATAGTAGCCGGGCAATCACCCGGCGTTCGACGTCCCGGAAGGCCTGTTCACCGTATTCCGAGAAAATTTCTGAAACCGTGCGATTGGCGGCCGCCTCAATTTCAGCATCGGCGTCGACGAAACCCATCTCTAGCCGATGTGCCAGGAGTTTGCCGATACAGGTTTTTCCTGACCCCATCAGGCCGACAAGCACTACGGATTTGCCATTCATCGCTACGGCAATTTCGGTCGGGGAGGGTGTTTGTTTTTCGGACATTTGATCAAGGCCGGCATTCGCTCACAAAACGGCTGTCAGACGGGTTATTGCGCTGCGAAGCGTTGAAAGCTCCTTCGGCACCCGATAGACTGCCCTGAAATCGCCATAAAACTTTTATACATACCGAATATACGATGAATTTTTGCTTGTGTCGCCAATGATATCAACATCAACGATACTAGTCAGGAGAGCTGTGAGATGCCCTTATTTAAGAGTTTTGCGGTAGCGACGAATCGGAAAAAAGGACAGGGTCCGCGGATATGAAAAACGTGGCTTCCCTTATCATCCTATGCGCGCTGCTCTTGCTAGTTGGCGGAGGGCTTTTTCTTGCGACATGGGAAATCCCGGTACCTGCTATCGATGTAGAGCGAGTGATCTCGAATGACCGGTTCACGCAATAGATACCTAGCCTACGCCTGTCTTGCGGTTGCGCACCTACTGCCGGTTTCCGCAGCTGCCCAGCTTCAATTGAACAGGCCACCGCCGAAAATCGAAAAAAGCCTTGATGTGCTATCGCCTGACCAGCCTGTGTCGTCTCAGTCTGCTTCTGAGGTCACGCCGTCGACGATCGAGACTGTAGCGCCCCGCCCGATGGAGGAAACCGGTATTGTCGTCAATACGCTGACTTCGCTGGATCCGGATGCGAACGGCCTGTTATCTGAAAATCAGGGCGGTTTTGCGCCCAATTTATGGCGGGGTACCGATTGGGCTGTGGTCAAGGCTTTAATACCGCGTATACCATCCGGCTCCTCCAGTGCCGTTTTGCGAAGTCTCGCGGTCCGATTGCTAACGTCTCGGGCAGCTGTTCCAGCTAACAAGCCAGCTGATGCCAGTTTCATTTCTCTTCGGGTTGATCGTCTTCTGGCGATGGGGAGGGTGGGTCAGGCGCTGGCCTTGCTTAAGGTGGCTGGCAATGAACGCCTGGACGAAAATCTCGCTCGTACGCGCATTGAATCTCTCTTCTTTAATAATAACAACGCGGGAGCTTGCAAAGCGGCTCAGGTCTACCGTGATAAATATCCAGGGCTTTACTGGGCGCAAACGCAGGCCTTTTGTCTGGCATTGTCAGGAGACCATCCCCGTGCAGCTCTAATTGCCGATCTTATACTCGAGCGCGAAGACGAAATCGAACCGGTGTTCTTTACCGCGATCGATGCTCTCGCCGGCGCTAGAAAAGACGGCACGCCAGTGCTGAAAACCCCGGCGGCACTGCATCTGGCGATGATGCGGGCGGCAAAGCTCCGAGTTCCAGCGGAAATCGTCCAAGATGGTGCCGTTTCGGTTTTGAGGGCGGTAGCATTGTCGCCTAATGCAGCATTGGAGGTGCGTCTGATCTCTGCAGAAAAGGCCTATCGGGCGGGAGCGCTGACCGACAATCAAATGCTACGGATGTATCTTGCAATTCCATTCTCGCGGGAGGAAATGAAAGCGCCAATCTCTGCGGCGGAGGAAAACTGGGGCCCTAGGAGCCGGGCGTTGATCCTGCGGTCCGCGGCCATGCAGTCAGTACCTCTAGCTCGGGCAGAGGTCCTTCGCCGTGCATGGCAGATCGGGCGCGAGCATGACAACGCTGCTGAAATCGTCGGGCCCAGCGTACCGCTCGCGGCTGAACTGACACCCGCTGTCGAACTAAGCTGGTTCGCTGGGGATGTGGCGAGAACACTTTTTGCTGGTGGTCGGATCGAGAGGGCTATGGCTTGGTACCGAATTGTCGCCCGTGACCGTGAAATTTCCGATGAGGCACGGGCTGCCGAAGCGGCACTGTGGCCCTTAGCTATCCTTGCCGACACCACTAATACCGTACCTCTTAGCGAGAAACACTTGATGGACTGGTATGCTGGTAAACAGAAATCCGACCCGCAAACGGCGGCGAAACAGGCACGCACTTTGTTCTCATTGATAGGATCTCTCGGGCGGCCGATTTCGTTAGACATTCGTCAATCCTTATTAAACGCGCCATTTGGTGGCGAAGATACAGGTTTAAACGTTGCCTGGCAGAGTTGGGTCGATAGCGCGTCCACGCGCGACCGATTGGGCGAAACGGTCCTGCTTTCGACGGTTGGCGCCGGAGAGAGTGTCGACGGCATACTGAAGCTGGGCGACACATTGAGGGTGATCAACGCTCTTCGAGGTGCTGGGCTCGAACTGGACGCGCAGCTACTTGCGATCGAAACGGCGCTTTCCTCGGGACTATGAGCAGCGATGCGGTGAACGATAAATTACCAGTTACAGCCAGCGCTGACGGAAAACTCAAGAAAATCCTAGTCAAGAAATTCCTAGTCATGATGTTAGCCGAACGGGGGGCGTCGCTCAATACAAGAGACGCCTATCGCCGAGACATCGAGCAGTATCTAGAATGCCTTAACCATGCCGGAGTAGACGGAATTACAGCCGCGGAGGACCATGTGCGTAGCTTTGTAGAACAGCTCTCGGGTTCCGGGCTGTCGGCCCGGACACAGGCACGAAAGCTGGCCGCAATACGCCAGTTCCAAAGGTTTCTGGTTCTGGAAGGACTGCGCGACAATGATCCTACATCTAAGATTAACGCGCCGCGCTTAGGGAGGCCCCTACCCAAGGTGCTTGGCGTTTCAGAGGTTGATGCATTGCTGGTAGCCGCAAAAACAATTCATACCAAAGATGATTGGCGCCGGGCGCAACTGGTGGCGCTACTTGAAATTCTCTACGCGACCGGCCTCCGAGTATCAGAACTCGTTAGTCTGAAATTATCTTCGCAGCACAGTGACTGGAAAATAGTTACCGTACGGGGAAAGGGGGGTAACGAGCGGCTGGTTCCACTAGGCGAGGCCGCCCGGACCGCAATCAAAAATTGGCTACCGTTCCGGAAAGAACGCGCCGACGGCGAAGAAAAACTGACGCCGTGGTTGTTTCCGTCACGCGCTAAATCAGGACATTTAACCAGAGATGCGTTCGCCAAACAGCTCAACAATCTGGCAGTCTTTGCCGGCATTGACCGCCTTCGAATATCTCCGCATGTATTGCGCCATGCCTTCGCCACACACTTGCTGGCCAATGGCGCTGACCTCAGAAGTATTCAGACAATGCTCGGCCACGCCGATATATCGACCACACAGATTTACACCCACGTTCTGGACGAGCGGCTAAAGTCGCTCGTCCAGGAAGTTCACCCACTGGCAGCAATCCGGATTTGAAAATGGTAGAAACACGCGTGCCGACATTTCTGGATTTTGAAAAACCTATCGCCGAACTGGAAGGTAAAATCGAGGAACTACGTCATCTGAGTGAAGACGGTGGAATTAGCATCGTTGACGAAGTCCAGCGCCTGCAGTCGCGCGTGGACAAACAACTGACGCAGATCTATGCAAAACTGACAGCTTGGCAGAAAGTACAAGTTGCCCGCCATCCTAACCGGCCACACTGCCTTGATTATATCAACGCGCTTATTACCGATTTTACACCGCTGGCAGGCGATCGGGCTTATGCCGAGGATCACGCGGTAATTGGAGGACTGGGCCGGCTGGACGGAAAATCCGTGGTAATTATTGGGCAGGAAAAGGGCAAAGACACCGAGTCTCGCGTTAAACACAATTTCGGCATGCCGCGACCGGAAGGATATCGCAAAGCCCAGAGGCTTATGAAGCTTGCCGACCACTTCGGCTTGCCCGTGATCACGTTTGTGGACACCGCTGGTGCATATCCTGGTATTGGCGCTGAGGAACGCGGGCAGGCGGAGGCTATAGCCCGTTCGATAGAATCTTGTCTCGTGCTAAAGGTTCCGATCGTTAGCCTAGTGATCGGCGAAGGTGGATCTGGAGGCGCCATTGCTATTGCAGTTGCAGACCGCATTTTGATGTTGGAGCATTCGGTCTATTCTGTTATCTCCCCGGAGGGTTGTGCGTCTATTCTGTGGCGCGACGGAGCGCATGCGACCGAGGCGGCGCACGCTTTAAAGCTGACTGCCCAAGACCTGCTTGCGCTGGATGTTATTGACGATATTGTGAGTGAGCCTTTGGGCGCAGCCCACCGAGACCGGGAGGCAACTATCAAGACGGCGGGTGCGGCTATCTCCAGAAACCTTTCCGAGTTGGCAAATGTCGAAGGGGGGGTGCTACGTCGGCAACGCCGTGAGAAATTTCTCAAAATGGGCGAGACCGCCGGCCTCTGACCTACACTAAAAAAAATCCAAAAATGTTGTACTGCAATTTGCTGGCGCAACTGGTATTTACAGATCGGAGTTGTCTCTAAACCCGCCCATGGCAATGCTTGTATTTTTTGCCAGACCCGCAGGGGCAGGCTGCGTTGCGTGGCACTTTTCCCCAAGTCTCCGGTTCATTGGGATCAATCCAGCGCCCTAACGCCGAATTGAGCTCCCAACCTGGCGGCGCTTTCGACGGGTCGGTATCCGCTGTCAGCACCATGGTCGACCCACGTTGGGTCTGCATCCCCGCGGCTGGGTGAAGTTCAGGGTCGCCCAACATTTTTATTTCGTTATTGGCGAAGGCCGGGTCCATGCGGGTTTCTTGCATTTCCATTTCAGCCTGTGCCTGTTCCATTGCCGCCAACTCGTCGGCGTCGATCGAAAGTTCTAGGTGGCACATCACCGACGTTACGGTTTCGCGCAGGTTATCGAGCATGCCCTCAAACATGTCGAAAGCTTCGCGTTTGTATTCATTTAGCGGGTCTTTCTGGCCATAAGCGCGGAGTCCTATACCCTGTCGCAGGTGATCAAGTGCCAGCAGATGCTCCTTCCAGGCTTGGTCTAGTAACTGCAGCAGTAGGCTTTTCTCTGCTAGGCGCATCATCTCTGCGCCGTAATTTGCAGTCTTGGCCGCCATCTTACTGGCTGACTGTTTCTTCAGTCGATCGGCAATTTCCTCGTCTGCGATGCCTTCTTCCGCCGCCCATTCTGCAATTGGCAGATCAAGACCTAGCAAGCGCAGGGCCTCTTCGCGCAGGGCTTCGGTGTCCCATTGTTCGGCGTAGGCTTTCTCCGGGATGCAACGGGCGACCGCGTCCTCTATAGCTTGTTCGCGCATTTCGACAACGGTTTCCGAGACGTCTTCTGTGACCATTAACTCCTTGCGTTGCTCGTATATCACCTTACGCTGGTCATTCATCACATCGTCGTATTTTAGAAGGTTCTTGCGAATTTCGTAGTTGCGCTCTTCGACTTTCTTTTGTGCTTTTTCGAGGGCCTTATTGATCCAAGGGTGGATTATTGCCTCGCCCTCTTCGAGGCCGAGCTTGCGAAGCATGGTGTCGATTCTCTCCGATCCGAAGATGCGCATCAAATCGTCTTCCAAGGAGAGGTAAAATTTTGAACGCCCGGGATCGCCTTGGCGACCCGATCGGCCGCGCAATTGGTTGTCGATACGACGGGCCTCGTGGCGCTCGGTGCCTATAACGTACAAACCGCCGGCATCTATAACGACCTTCCGGGCTTCAGCGATATCGGCTTTGATTTTTTTAGTTAGTTCGTCCCGTTGTTGCTCTCTCTTGCCCGCGGGCAGAGCCGCGATCTGCTGCTCGATTTGCATCTCAACATTTCCACCGAGCTGAATGTCAGTTCCACGACCCGCCATATTAGTGGCAATGGTAACCGCTCCGGGCTGGCCGGCTTGAGCAATGATGTAAGCTTCCTGTTCATGAAAACGAGCGTTGAGGACGTTATGGTCAATCTTGTTCTTATTCAGTTTCTCGGATAGCAGCTCAGATTTTTCGATGGATACTGTGCCGACGAGAATTGGCTGCTTCTTTTCACGGCAGGTTCTGATTTCCTCTAGGATAGCATTGTATTTTTCATCGGCAGTGCGATAGACCTCGTCGTCCTCGTCGATGCGAACTTGAGGCATATTGGTTGGAATATCGACGACCTCGAGTTCGTAAATTTCGGCAAATTCACCTGCTTCAGTCATAGCGGTGCCTGTCATGCCGGCAAGTTTTGGGTAAAGTCGAAAATAGTTTTGGAATGTAATCGAAGCGAGGGTCTGATTCTCATTCTGGACGGTAACATCTTCCTTCGCTTCTAGAGCCTGATGCAGGCCTTCCGAGAACCGCCGGCCCTCCATCATTCGGCCAGTGAATTCGTCGATGATAACGATGGCGTCGTCCTTGACAATGTAGTCGGTGTCACGCTGGAAAAGCGTATGTGCGCGCAGCGCCTGCTGGACGTGATGAACGAGTGACACATTCGTAATGTCATAAAGTGTCGCACCGTTCAGCATATCCATATCGCCCAGAATTTGCTCAACGTTTTCGGTGCCTGTTTCAGTAAGCACAACCGTTCGCTGCTTTTCATCTTTTTCGTAATCGTCTGTCCCGAGCTTAGGGATGACTTTGTCGATTGCGGCATATAGTTCTGCCGCATCTTCCGCGGGCCCCGAGATGATCAGAGGTGTTCGTGCTTCGTCGATAAAAATATTGTCGACTTCGTCAACGATCGCGTAATGAAATTCCCGCTGGACCATCTCTTCGATGCGGAACTTCATGTTGTCGCGTAGGTAATCGAACCCAAATTCGTTGTTTGTGCCGTAGGTAACGTCGCATGCATAAGCCGCCTGACGTTCGCCGTCTTCCAGCCCATGAGTGATACAGCCGACGGTTAGGCCAAGAAATTTGTATACCTCACCCATCCATTCCGCATCGCGGGACGCGAGATAATCATTTACGGTAACGACGTGGACGCCTTTGCCGGTAATAGCATTTAGATAAACAGGTAGGGTGGCAACTAGCGTTTTGCCTTCGCCGGTGCGCATTTCCGAAATTTTACCTTGATGCAGCACCATGCCGCCTAGTAACTGAACATCGTAATGCCGTTGTCCCAGCGTGCGCTTGGCTGCTTCGCGGACGGTGGCAAAGGCGTCTGGCAGAAGGTCGTCTAAATCGGAGCCATTTTCGTACTTTCTACGAAAATCATCGGTACGTGCGCGAAGATCGTCTTCCGAAAGTTTTTCCACCTCGGGTTCAAGTCCATTGATCTGCGCGACGATACCCTGGAGGCGTTTGACTTCGCGATCATTGGCGCTACCTAAAAAGCGTTGCGCGATCGACTGTAACATTCAGGTTCCTCAGACTATACCGGCCGCCGTTTATTCCGGGGCAGAGCGGCTGGACATTAACATAAATGGGGATTGGGCGAACAGATATGCACCAAAACCCGTCAAGTCAACGTAAACGGTGCCGTAATGACTGGAATCTCTCAAAAAACACGCTATTTAAACAACGCCACTGCGGTTCGGAGCTGGGACCGGTTACAGTAATCAGTGCTAACGCGGCTCTCTAGGCCCTTAGAACAAGGAAAAAACATGAAATTAGGGACACTTGCGGCGACGGCCGCCATATTATTTGCAGCTGGTCTGCCGGCTGGCGCACAGACCCATACACCGAGCGGTGTATCGGCGAACGATCCGGTTGTTGCAACCGTTAACGGTGTTGAAATTCTTCGCTCGGATGTTTATGCCGCCCGCGCCCAATTGCCGGAACAATACCGCAAGCTGCCCATGGACAAGGTGTTTACGCCGCTTGTCAACCAATTGGTTAGTTCCAAACTAATGGCAGCCAAGGCAAAGGAAGAAAATCTAAATGAATCACGAGGCTTTAAAAAACGGATGCTCTTGATTGAAGACCGACTGCTGGGAGAAGCACTGCTCAATAAAGTGATCGGTGAGCGCGTGACGGACGAAGTGTTGCAGGCGAAGTACGAGGAATCTCTGGGTAAATTTCCCTCCAAGGAAGAGGTTAGAGCCCGACACATTTTGGTGAAGACGGAGGCCGAGGCAAAAGCGCTGGTCAAGGAACTGGACAGCGGCGCGGATTTCTCTGATCTCGCCGCCGATAAATCCATAGGTCCGTCGAAATCCAGTGGTGGCGATCTGGGCTATTTCGGGCGTGGTCAGATGGTACCGCCGTTTGAAAAGGCCGCCTTTGCGCTGCGAAAGGGCGAATATACAAAGGTACCTGTTCAATCGCCCTTCGGCTGGCATTTGATAAAGGTTGAGGATAAGCGTCAGTCCAAACCACCAACGTTTGAGGAAAGTCGGGGCGAGTTGACCCAAAAACTCTCCAAGGAAATTGCCGTCGAAATTGTAGAGGACCTGATGAAAAATGCGAAAATAGAACGGTTTGAATCAGACGGCAGCGCCCCACGACTGAAGAGAATTCAGCCCGCACCAGTACAATAGGTAGGTGGCCAAACTGGATTCAAATTAGCGTCCGTCTTATCAGTGCTGTTCGGGGTAGTGTAGGCCATAATCGCGACCGTCAGCTGCAAATTATTATACGTTTTTTGCCGGAATAAGGAATTAGTAGGAGATCAGTACAGAAATGTATTGAGATATTCTGCACGTTTCGCACGCACCTGCTTCCGCAGTTTACCGCCATGTTGCTTCATGGCGGCAAGATCACTTTCGTTGAGGCGGTCGGGGATGCAGGCGACGGCGCTCGGTTGGGCCTTGGCGTGTTCCCACCACACGGCAGCGCTGGCGTGGTCGTCCATCCAAATGTCGATAAGGTCGAGATACTCAACCCTCCAAAGATAGGGGATCATATTTATATCTGCGAGAGTAAATCGCTGACCCAGCAGCCATGGCCCGCCAAACTCGGCCAAAGACGCATCCAGAACCTTGAATGCCTTTTCCCAGTTTCCGATGGCCTGGAACACATAGGGGCTCTCTATCCCTAACTCATATGTCGACATAAGCCTCGCCTGCTTGCTCGGGTCCCCTACATTAGAGAACCGTGCTTGGCGTTGGTCTTCCGGCATCTCCTTCATTTTTTCGCGGAACATAGCGGAAAACGACAGCTCGCGCGTAGCCTCGAAAATAGTCTCGTCCACCAGTTTAGAAAAATGCCGCATGCGTGATTTCATGAAGGGATCGTTTGGAATCAGTGACCCGTTCAGGCCTCTATCCGGCCAGGTTTCGTTGATATATTCGCAGATCAGAGATGATTCCGGGATTGCCCGCCCCTCATGTACCAGCGTCGGCACTACCCCTTTGGGGTTGATCTTGAGATACTCCGGGCTGTACTGCTCCGCCGCAAATAGGTTCACCACCTCTTCGTCGAAGTCGAGCTCTTTTTCGGCCAGTGTAATAAAAACTTTTTGCGTACAGATTGAATTGTGAAAGGTGTAGAGAGTCAGCATAGCTTACTAGTTAATTGTGGTATCGGAATTGAAACGTGGTTTAAGAAGGTTCTCAGGAGGAGTTTGCCGATTAATATCACGGGACCAAGTCCAAATTGGTGGGCAGCATGTCGCTCTGAGTTGTGGTCATACCTAATCGGTATGCAGACATTTGTGACCAAGAATACCGATAGTGAAATAGAATGACGCAAACGCAAAGTTGATCTACGGTTTATTTTGGACGCGTCTGTTTTGGTGGTTATGTTTATCCGCCATCTCCACCGAAATCCTTGGCCTGATGCCTCACTAGATGTCGGTAATCGTCACGGATCGGATTGAAAATATCCAGATTCATAGCCGGTTCGTCGCCGATGACCTCGCCCCAGTGTTCAACGTCGGGCGGAATGCGGATCATCGAGCCGGGAACGGCATCGTAGGTTTCTTCGCCGATGTGGAACCGCGCTGTGCCTTGCACTATCACGGCGATCTGCTCGAAAGGATGGCTGTGCGGGCCGGGCGTCATGCCTGGCTGCAGCCAGTTCATGACCAGAAGCGTGTCCTTGCCGCGAAAGCCAACGCGCTCGACTCCGTCGCGCACGAATTCTTTTTCCAGAGCGTCCCAGTTTACGAAGCTTGTAACTTCAACCATTTAGATGTCTCCCCTTCTGTCAGGTGAACCATTCGATCCACCTTATGTAATTGTAGAATCCGATGAGCGCCAATGAGAGGCAAAGCACGGAGACAAAAGGTGCCCGCTTCAGAAACGACGGGTTCTTGCGTGTCCTTTCATCAAGCCAGTTCCGAACGATCGAAAAGAGCAGGTTCACGCCAGACTCTTCGTTTACGCATCCTGACTACCTCAGCTTACCGTAACCGCCGCCGCCGG
>JAYYZV010000137.1:0-10190 GCA_036339975.1 Pseudomonadota bacterium
GTCCCGCTGCGCCGGCGTGTAACATACCGCCCATGGCGAACAGTCGCCGAGGATATAAGTGACCTCAGGAGCCGCCAGCCGGACCGCGATGGGCACGATGATTCCACCAGATTTAGCGACCCCACACATAGCTTCAATCAGTTCTGCACTGTTCGGCAAGAACATAGCAATTCGGTCGCTAGCCTTCATCCCGCGAGCGACATAGGCGTCAGCTAAACGGTTGGCATTTGAATTCAATTCACCAAATGAGAGACGACGATCGCCGCAGACCATGACTTCTCGATCGGGATGCCGCAGCGCACAATCCTGAATAAGGGTTGCCAGCTTCACTTTAGGCTACTTTTTCTTTGAGCGGGTTTTGCCTTTAGCCTTTCTTGGCCGACGCTTATCGGGTTCAAACGCGAAATACGTGATATCATCGCTCAGTTTTTCCCACGCCACCTTCACTCGCATACCGATTTTGGCATCGTCCGGGGTCAGGTTTAACATGTTCGAAATTATGCGAACGCCTTCGTCTAGTTCGATCATACCGATCACGTAGGGTACGCGGCCCTCGAACCCGGGTGTCGGCACATAGGTGACGGTGTATGAATAAAGTTCACCTTTTCCTGACGTTGCTTTCCACTGAAGATTTCGTCTTCCTGTATGAACGCTGTTTTCCCGAGGCCAAAACTGATACTTGCGTGCTTTGGGGTCCCACTGCAGCATCAGCTTGCCCTTTTTTGCACCGTCCCAGAATGCCTGAGTAGCCGGCGTGGGCTTCGGGAGTGGGCGGGGTTTTGCTTCTGTCTTTGCCATTTTGATTCTCCGCTTCTTAATTGACCAGGACCATGGCGTTCGCCGTTCCCCAGTTGCGACCGTAAGGGATCACGCCTATACCGGTGACCAGCGCGTTTCGTGCATTTGGCACTTGGCGGCTTTTGCCTTCACCCATCAATTGGCGGACTGCTTCGCTTAGATTTACACCACCCCCGGCGAGACCCGGTTGGCCGCAGCTTATTTGGCCACCGCCGGTATTAAGCGGTAGATCTCCCTTTGGCCCTAGATCTGTATCCCTCAGAAATTGCGAACCACGTCCCTTGCGGGCAAATCCGATCTGCTCAGTTTTCAGCATCACCGCGAACAGAAAATCGTCATAAGGATGGAACATGTCCACGTCTTTTGGCTTCATCCCCGCTTGCTTAAGTACCTGAGGTCCCACGATCGCATGGCCGGTTTCGGTGATATCCGGCGTCTGTTCGGCGCAGTTGTAATTTGATATCTCCGCATAAGAGATTGGATAAACCCGGTTGGTGAGGCCTAGCCTTTTGGCGCGACTGGTTTTCATAACGATCAGGCCATTGCCGCCGTCGCACCACATAACGGAATCGAGGAGACGAAGCGGCGAAGAGACCTGGCGCGAGTTGATATAATCCTCGACTGTGATTTTCTGACGCAGCTTTTCGTATGCATTGGGGTTTTTGATTGCGCCGTTACGCTGTGCGACAGCGAGAGCGCCGAGACCTTCAAAATCCATACCGTATTGGTGCTCGTACCGGTTCATTAGGAGGCCGAATGCACCGGGCGGTCCCTGAACGCCGACCGGATCCCAGAACTGGTTCCGGTAGCTGCCGTAATAGGCTCGCCATTGCGTCGACGGGGCGTCGACGCCGAGGATCATCGCGGTTTCACATAAACCCGATTTAATGGCCATTGCGGCACGGGTGATGTTACCGATTGCCGAAGCGCCGCCTAAGTCGCTCGTCTGCAACCATTTCGCGGAAATACCAAGATATTCAGTGGCATAACCTGACCAGAACGGGTTGGAGCACTCGCTGAGCGGCACGGTAAAAGTGACACCGTCAATGTCTGACGGCCCCAGCTTTGTCTTTTTATACAGCTGTTCTGCCACCTCGGCGGCGATTTCATATGCCGACCGGCCGCCGCGGCGTTCGATCTTGGTTTCGCCATACGCGACGATACAAATGTCCTTATCTTCAAGGAAACTTCGAGCCATGTGCTTTTTCCTTTTCCTATTGTCCTTTGAAATCGGGCTTGCGCCGCTCAGCGAATGCCGTCAAGCCTTCTTGACGATCGTCCGACCAAGACAGCATGTAGGCCAGATCGGCTTCCTGCATAAAGCCCTGTTGCAGTGTCATGTCCATCCCACGGTTGATAGACTGCTTGGTCATCATGGTCGCAAGTGGGCCTACGCCTCTCATTTCCTCGATTATAGTGCGCACCTTGGTGAGCGCTTTCCCCTTTTCAACCACGTGATTTACTATCCGGTATTCTTTGGCTTCCGTCCCCGAAATCCGCCGTCCCGTCCATATCAACTCTTTTGCCAGTGGAGCCCCTATCAGACGTGGCAGGTTTTGTGTTCCACCTGCCCCGGGAATTAGGCTGTGCTTCCCTTCCGGGAGACCAAAACTTGCAGTTGCGCTGGCAACGATGAAATCCCCCATCATTGCCATCTCGAACCCACCACCCAGACAATACCCCTCAACGGCCGATATCACGGGTTTCGTGTAATTCATAAAGAAACGGTACAGGAGCCGGTTTTTTCGTTGATTATAGCGGGCACGGTAGTTGTCATAGCGGTCTTCCGGTAAATCCTGAAAACCCCCTAGATCCGCACCGGCGCAGAAAGACCGGTCGTCACCGTACAACACGACCGCAACGGTTTTGCGGTCCAGTTCCACGGCGTCCATGGCGTGCATGATTTCTTCGGCCATCTGTTCATTGATCGCGTTCAGCCGATCCGGCCGGTTAAGTCGGATTTCCAGAGCGCCCTTCCGCCGTTTCGCAATAATCATTTGGTATGATTTCTTTAACGTTCCACCTTTAGGGCGGCTGAAGGATTTCAAATTTCGTGCCATTGATGTCCCTTTTGACTTTCCGGCTTGAATGGGTGCCGGATTTCCATGCGGGGCGATTTATTCACCCTGTTCGCCCAAGTAAATTACCTCCACGAACGCTTGTCCATGCCCAGTATGCTTATTCTGGGGATTTATTTTAGAGTGATCTAACAAACTCGACCGTCTCGGAAATTGTGTTGTTAGCGAAGTTAAGGCTGCGCCGCTGCTATTTTTCGGTCTTAACGAAGATCGCAAGGTCTTGTTCTCGTCGGGTGGTCAGTAGACCCGAGTCTGTAAGATGTTTCTCGCTTTTGTCATTGCTTGATTTAGGGGTGCTCATTATTTGCATACGCAAGGGCCGTAGAATGCGGGATGGCGATATGGTCAGAGATGGCAGGTAGATATAATATGAGAGTATGATACCTCGGATCCGCTGAATGTATCGTGACAGAGAGATTTTTCAATGCCAGAGCCCTCGTCGATCGACCCAACGCGTCCCACTGCCCGTTCGACGCCGACGTCGGACCAACTTGCATTAAAACGACGGTTCCCGACCGCCTTCGACCTGCGTGACCGGGCACGCCGCCGACTCCCGAATTTTGCGTTCGAATATGCTGACGGTGGGGCAGGCGCCGACACCGGCATCCAGCGTAACTGGGACGCTCTAGACGCTGTCGAAATGATCCCGCGCTATGGTAGGGTAATTGCGCCACCGCCTGTGTCTACGACGCTGTTCGGAAAACCATATGCTGCCCCCATCGGCATCTCGCCCATCGGTGGTCCTGGCACCGCATTTCCTGGGGCAGAAACCTATCTCGCCCGCGCGGCGCAGGCTGCGAACGTCCCTTACACGCTTGGTTTGTTGTCGGGTATCGACGTTGAACGCGCTGCCGAGATCGCGCCCGATGTTTTGTGGCTACAGCTCTACAGGTTCTCAAGAAATGACCACAAAATCGGCCTCGACCTTGTGCGCCGTGCGGAAGGGGCAGGCGTACATGTACTGGTCTTAACGATCGATACTCCGACACGCACCACGCGACCGCGAGAAGTGAAAAGTGGCATCATGAGCCCGTTCAAACTGACAGCTCGCCTACGAATGGACGCCATCCTCTCTCCCCACTGGATGCAGTCCCTTCGCCGGAATGGGATACCGCGATTTACGTCGTTGGCACCCTATATGGAGGCCGACCTCAGTATCGCAGAATCAGCCGCCTTCATACGACGAGAGAGCGGTGGTGCCTTCACTTGGGATGAAATCAAACGCTACCGCGATAAATGGCAGGGTCCGTTGGTCTTGAAAGGGATCATGCATCCGGGCGATGCGGAGAGGGCTATAGAACTCGGCATTGATGGTTTGTTCGTCACGAATCACGGCGGCCGGCAGATCGATGCCTTGCCGGCCCCGATTGACGTACTTCCGGAGATTGCGAAGCGGGTCGGCGGTCAAACCACGTTGATTTATGATAGCGGTGTCCGATCGGGTGTAGACGCGGCGCGAGCGGTCGCTTTGGGGGCGGACGCAGCTTTTGCCGGCAAGTCGTTTCTTTGGAGCCTAGGCGCGCTGGGCGAAAGGGGGCCTGCGCATTTGATCGATGTATACATCGATGATTTAAGCGCGACTCTTGGCCAACTCGGTTGTCGGAATGTAGAAGAGTTAAGGCAGGTGGCGATCCGGCATCCGCGGGCCTACGGGTCAGAGAATTTCGAGCGCCTGACCTGAATTTTCGGCGTATGGACGACCTGCCGCCTCTGGGATAAGTTCCCGCCAATTCAACCGAAAAAACCCAGAGGCATCGGGACATGGATACCTATCAGCTCTATATAGGCGGGCAATTCGTCGACGCGGAAGGCAGCGCAACTAAACCGACTTACAATCCCTACAACGGTGAACCTATCGCCAATATTCCCGTTGCTAGTGTGGCGGACGCAAAGGCTGCAATCGCAGCCGCACGCGATGCTTTTGACAATGGGCCGTGGCCTACGATGTTAGGAGCGGAGCGAGGGGAGATAATCCGCGCACTATCCGCCAAGATGAAAGAACGGATGAAGGATTTAGCGCGGCTCGAATCTCTCGACTCCGGAGGCACAATTGCGAAGACCGGCGCAGATGCGTTTTTGGGCCAGAGACAGATGAACTATTTCGGGACCATGGCCGAAAGATACAATTCCCAGCCTGTCGAAATCGAAAGCATGTCGCGCCCGGGACGTTCTTACAACTACACTATTCGCGAACCGATGGGTGTCTGCGCATCGATCATACCCTGGAATTTTCCTCTGATGATGGCGGTGTGGAAACTTGGACCGGCGCTCGGCACCGGTAACACAATAGTTCTTAAGCCTGCCTCAGATACGCCGCTATCGGCGATGGAACTTGCTCGCATCGTCGACGAATGCGGTTTCCCGCCAGGCGTGGTTAATATCATTTCCGGCCCTGGCGGCAAGGTCGGCGAAGTGCTGACAACCCACCCAGATGTGGACAAGATCGCCTTCACCGGATCTACCGAAGTCGGCAAGGACATCATGGCCAAGGCAGCCGGCACGCTAAAAAAAGTGACGCTGGAATGTGGCGGCAAGTCAGCCAATATTGTGCTGCATGACGCCAACTGGGATATCGCGGTTGATGGTTCCATCTTCGCGTCGTTCTATCATCAGGGGCAGGTCTGCGAGTCGGGGACTCGGCTGCTGCTGCCGGCCGAGCAACACGATGAATTCGTGGGCCAGATGGTGGCCAAGCTGGATTCTTTGCCGATGGGTGATCCTCTCGACCCGGCTACCAAGGTTGGACCGGTAGTGTCTAAAACGCATATGCATACAGTCCTTGAATACATAGAGAAGGGCAAGGCCGAGGGGGCTACCCTTGCCTGCGGTGGCGAGCGAGCTATCGAAGGGGATTTAAATAATGGGTATTTTATAAAGCCAACGGTCTTTACAGACGTGACGAACGACATGACCATCGCTCAAGAAGAGATCTTCGGCCCAGTCCTGTGCGTTATGAAATACAAGGACGAGGACGAAGCGGTGAAGATTGCCAACGATTCTATTTTTGGTCTTGGTGGCGGCGTCTGGTCTGAAGATATCGATCGTGCCCGCGCTGTGGCGGGCCGTATGCGAACCGGCACAGTCTGGATCAACGACTGGCATCTGCTTTCTGAACAGATGCCTTTCGGGGGCTATAAGCAGTCTGGCATTGGCCGGGAATTCGGCGAAGAAGGGATGAATGAATATACCGAGGTGAAGGCACTGCACGTCGACGATGCAAAAACTCGCGAAAACAAGCCTTGGTATGACATGCTGGTGCCACGGGACGCGGCTGAGTAACAAACAGTTTGGGAGACGGTAATGATCAACGCAGCTATCGTCGGTATGGGTCGCTGGGGAAAGACCCTCGTTAATTCAGTCTCTGACGGAAATAGTGACATTAAATTTGTCGCAGGCATGACCCGCACGCTTTCCAAGGTTGAGGATTATGCGGCGGAGAAGGGTATCCGTATGCACGCAAATTACGACGACATCATGGCGGATGATGCCATTGATGCCGTCGTGTTAGCGTCGCCGCATACTGTGCATTTTGATCAGATTATGGCGGCGGCTGAGGCGGGCAAGCATGTGTTTTGCGAAAAGCCATTCTGTCTCACAGGCGAAGAAGCAAAAACGGCACTTGAGGCGCTTGGTGCTAAGGATTTGAAAGTGGCGATCGGCCATACTCGGCGCTTTTCGCCCAACGCGATTAAACTAAAACAGATGATCGAAGCTGGCGAGCTGGGCGACATGATCCAGATAGAAGGTAATTTTTCAGCGAATATGTCCGGATATTCTGGTGAGTGGAGGGACAGCAGGGAAGAGAGTCCCGTAGGAGGGATGACCTCGCTCGGTATTCACGCGGTCGACATGTACGTCAACCTTTTCGGGCGCGTTTCCAGCGTTCTCGCGGTCAGCCGCCGCGTCTCTATTCCTTTTGATATTGATGATGCTACGGCCATTCTGATGGATTTTGAAAACGGTCAGGTTGGCTATCTGGGAACGGTGGCCTCTACCGGCCACCTATGGCAGGTACGGACGTTTGGTGCGCTGGGGTGGGGCAGCATTTATGGGCATCATCAGTTTGACGCGGTGAAAATAGATGGCACTCATGAAACAGAAACCTGGGAGGGGTATGAGTATCCCGGGATGGCCACAATAAAAGACCAGATGGTATGTTTCGCTAAAGCCTGCGAAGGAGGTGACCCTTTTCCAGCGACACCGGACCAGATACTACACGCGACGCAGATTCTGGAAGCAATCTTCAAATCGGCGGCAACGGGCGAGAGAATATCGGTCGGTTAAAAACGCGCTCTTTGCCCGGTGGTGAAAAGGTTTTATTCCCGGGTTAGGGATCTATTTATGATCCCGTCATGCAAAACTCACCATAGATCGCCTATAATCGTGCGTGATCCGAACACCTGAGGACAACTCGCTATGCCGCTCGATCTCGCTCATTCCGTCTGTCCCCACGACTGTCCTAGCGCCTGCACACTCGATATCGAGTTGGAGTCGCCGCAAAGGATCGGCCGTGTGCACGGATCGGAAGAGAATACCTATACGGCGGGTGTCGTTTGCGCAAAGGTTGCAAGGTACGCCGAGCGGGCACATCACCCAGGCCGACTGACACAGCCGATGCGTCGAAAGACAAAGAAGTCTCCGGCGGCTTCGATAGAAGATTTTGAGCCTCTGTCTTGGGATTCCGCTCTCGATATTGTCGCTGAACATTTTGAGAAAGCTGCCCATAAGTACGGGCCGGAAACCGTCTGGCTTTATAACTATGCCGGCACGATGGGGAGGATACAGCGTGACAGTATCCAGGGTCTGCGGAACGCGATGGGCTACTCGCGCCAGCACAATACCATATGCTCGTCGGTCATGCTGGCGGGGATGACGGCAGGAATTGGCGCACAAAAAGGATGCGATCCGCGCGAATTCGCTGACGCTGACCTCATTATCGTGTGGGGGTCCAATCCCGTCTATACACAGGTAAATTTGATGACCCATATTAGCCGCGCTCGTAAGGAGCGAGACGCCAAGCTAATCGTTATAGACCCTTACAGGACACCAACGGCCCGCCAAGCGGATGTCCATTTGCGTCCGCGGCCAGGGACAGACGCGGCGCTAGCCTGCGCCGTGATGCACGTGTTGTTCAGGGATGGTTATGCCGACCGGAGCTACATGTCTGAATTCACCAACGATTCCGATGCACTCGAACATCATTTGAAAAACCGAGACCCTGTCTGGGCGGAGGAGGTCACCGGTATATCTGTTGACGATATAGAGGCGCTTGCGAGCGATTACGGTACAACTGACCGTTCCATTATCCGGATGGGTTACGGGTTTTCGCGATCTCGTAATGGCGCATCTTCACTGCATGCGGTCAGCTGTTTGCCGGCCGTTCGGGGAGCATGGAAGTATCCCGGAGCAGGTTTGTACGGCTCCGTCGGTCAGAACTTCACACTGAATACAACTCTGGTAACCGGAATAGATGATCCGAATGTGCGGCAGCTCGACATGTCGCGGCTCGGACCGATCTTGAATGACGAGATAGAGCCACTCAACGGCGGTCCGCCCGTAACAGCGATGCTGGTGCAGAGTTCCAATCCGGCGGTTGTGGCGCCCGAATCCGGTAAAGTACGGGCCGGGCTAATGAAGGAGGAAATGTTCCTGTGTGTGCATGAACAGTTTCTGACCGACACCGCTAAACTGGCCGATATAGTGTTGCCCGCCACCACCTTCCTAGAGCACGACGATATCTATACGTCCTATGGCCATCCCTATCTGCAAATGGGCCCGAAAATTCTTGATCCACTTGGCGAGACACGCAGTAACCATGACATGCTGGCCAGCCTGGCCAAGTGCCTTGGGTCTGATCATTCAGCCTTTCAGATGTCGGCCTGGGATGTTATCGATGAGGTTCTTCAGACCAACGGCTTTGGCACGGCCGAAAACCTGAAAAACAAGCGGTTAATCGAAATCCGTCCTTCGTTTGAGGAGAGCCATTTTTTAACCGGATTCCCGCATCCGGATGGCAAGTTCCGGTTCCGGGCAAACTGGGCGGCACAAGGATCTGATCACGCAGCGCTGCCCGAAATGCCCGATTTCTGCAATATCATAGATGCGTCGGACGAAGCCCGGCCCTTCCGATTAGTGACCGCGCCGTCGCGTAACTACCTGAATACTAGCTTTACAGAGACAGATACCTCGATCGCTAATGAGAAGCATCCGACGATTTTGTTAAATAGCGCTGATTGTGAAGACTTGGAGGTGACCGACGGTGACAGGGTTCGTGTCGGTAACGAGCTAGGCGAATTGGTGCTGTACGCACAAGCGTTTGACGGAGTGGAGCCCGGTGTTGCCATTGTCGAAAGTGTTTGGCCAAACCAAGCATTCGAAGGGGGTATCGGAGTTAACCTGCTGACTAGCGCCGACCCAGCTAAACCAAATGGCGGCGCCGCTTTCCATGATACGGCTGTATGGGTTCGTTCCGCGTAATCAACTTGCCGGGATACGGAAAAACCCTATATTCCGCGCCATGAACTCTCTTGGTCTTCCAAAAGGTCCTGCAGAAACACGCGTCGTCGTAGCGATGTCCGGTGGCGTGGATAGTTCCGTCACGGCTGCCCTTCTGGCGGAGGAGGGTTACGATGTAGTTGGCGTGACGCTTCAGCTTTACGATCACGGTGAGGCGGTAAACCGTGAAAAGGCATGTTGTGCCGGACAGGATATCTTCGACGCTAAACACGTCGCTGAAACTGTCGGTTTTCCGCACTATGTTCTTAACTACGAATCCAGTTTCCGCAAAGACGTCATAGAGATGTTTGCAGACTCCTACGTGAGGGGCGAAACACCGGTGCCCTGCGTTCTGTGCAATCAGACAGTCAAGTTCCGGGACCTGCTGAAAACAGCCAAGGATTTGCAGGGAGACGCATTGGCGACGGGCCATTATATTCAACGTGTCGGCGGCGAAGCTGGCGCTGAACTGCATCGCGCGGTCGATCCCACGAGAGATCAGAGCTATTTTCTCTTCGCTACTACACAAGAGCAGGTCAATTTCCTGCGGTTTCCGCTGGGGAACATGCCGAAAGGTGAAGTCCGAGCACACGGTGAGCGGTTTAACCTTCCGGTTGCAGCTAAACCCGACAGCCAAGATATCTGTTTTGTGCCGGACGGTGATTACGCGTCCGTGGTATCGAAGATACGACCCGGGGCGATCGACCCTGGCGACATTGTTGATACGGATGGCAACATAATTGGCAGCCATGATGGCATTATCAATTTCACTATTGGGCAGCGCCGTGGGATTGGTATTGGCGGAATGGGGGAGCCGCT
>JAYYZV010000138.1:0-38206 GCA_036339975.1 Pseudomonadota bacterium
CTTTCCGGGGAATTGCATAATGCGCGAGTTTCGACGGCGAACGAATTGGATAAGGCCATAAACAACGAACTGCCGCATCTGCGTCTTGAAAAGGCTAAATTCACCACCGGTATAGAGGAACTCGACCGAAGTAGCTGGTCCAGCCACGGCATCGACCGGGTAGCCTTCAAGGTAACGACCAATCCAGGCCAACCCACGGGCCCGATCAACAAAGTCGCGTCCGGCGGTGAGCTCGCACGTCTGCTACTCGCCCTGAAAGTCGTCCTGGCGACATCCAGCCGAGCCACAACGCTAGTCTTCGACGAGGTCGATGCGGGCGTCGGGGGCGCCACTGCGGCATCTGTGGCAGATCGGCTAGCGCGTTTATCGGACGGGGTACAGGTGCTAGTAGTAACCCATTCTCCTCAGGTGGCCGCCCGCGGCGGCAGACATTTCCGCGTCATGAAATCAATCTCGGAAACTGTGGATGGCGACAACACTACAACCGCGGTTATCCCACTGACCCCCGAACAGCGACGCGAGGAAATTGCACGCATGCTTGCTGGATCCAAAATTACGGATGAAGCCCGCGCAGCCGCGGACAGCCTGATCGCGGAAAGGTCGGAATGACGACGAGCATCAATAAAATGTCTGAGTCGGATGTGGCCGAAGAGCTAGAACGTCTAGCAGCCGAAATCGCAGCGCATGATGTTCGGTACTATCAGGCCGACGCGCCCACCATTACAGACGCTGAATATGACACCCTACGGCAGCGCAACCAGATTCTTGAAACGGCCTTTCCGCATCTTATCCGGGACGACAGCCCCCGAAAACGGGTCGGTGCGCCTCCGGCGGCTAGGTTCGGTAAGATCCAGCATGCCGTTCCCATGTTGTCTCTGGGAAACGCCTTCGACGAACACGACATCCGAGAGTTTTTCGCTCGTATCGGCCGATTTCTAAACCTCGGAGATCACGAAAAAATCATTCTCGTCGGCGAGCCGAAAATCGACGGCCTGTCGATATCTCTACGCTATGAAGACGGCCAATTTGTCCATGCAGCCACCCGCGGCGATGGAAGGATCGGCGAGAACGTTACAGCCAACGTCAAAACCATTGGTGAAATTCCTAGCCGGTTATCTGGAGTTTTTCCAAGCGTTGTAGAAGTCCGCGGTGAAATATATATGAGCCACGCCAACTTCGCCGCACTCAACATTGACCGTGCAGCCGCGGAAGAGGCCATTTTTGCAAATCCGCGCAATGCAGCGGCGGGCTCCTTGCGTCAACTCGATCCAGCGATAACCGCCAAACGCCCTCTGCATTTTTTCGGCTATAGCTGGGGAGAAATTAGCAGCCGGCCGGCCGAAACCCAGTGGGATTTTTTACAGCATCTAAAGGGGTGGGGCTTTCCTATCAACCCGGAAGCCAAGCGCTGCGACACTCCAGAGGACATCATGGCACTTCACCGCGAAATCTACAGTAAACGCGGGGCGCTCGGCTACGACATTGACGGCGTTGTTTACAAGGTCGACAGGCTAGATTGGCAGAACCGTCTCGGTTTCGTCAGCCGTGCGCCGCGATGGGCTATCGCGCATAAGTTTCCCGCCGAAAAGGCCCAGACGGTTCTTAGAGAGATAGACATTCAGCTCGGCCGCACGGGCGCGCTGACACCCGTTGCGAGATTGGAGCCTGTGACAGTAGGTGGTGTAGTCGTCTCCAACGCAACCCTGCATAACGAAGACTATATCCGCGAAAAGAAAATCCATATCGGAGATACGGTGGTCATCCAACGCGCCGGAGATGTTATACCACAGGTTTTGGACGTGATCGTCGAAAAGCGGCCGACAGGTGCGCGACCGTATGAGGTGCCGGACCACTGTCCCGAATGCGGTAGCATGGCAGTGCGGGAAGCCGGCGAAGCGGTGCGGCGCTGTACAGGCGGGTTGATCTGCCCGGCGCAGCGGCTGGAACGGCTGAAACATTTCGTCAGTCGTCAGGCCCTCGACATCGACGGGCTGGGCGGCAAACATATCGAAGCCTTCGGCGCTGACGGTCTGGTCGAAGGCCCAGGTGACATCTTCCGACTCAAAAACCATGCTAGCAACCTGCGCAGCCGCGAAGGTTGGGGCCCTAAATCGGTCGACAATCTTCTTGAGGCAATCGAAGAGCGGCGCTCCATCGGGCTGGATCGGCTCATTTACGCCTTAGGCATTCGCCATGTCGGCGAAACCACGGCGCGGCTTCTGGCCCGTACCTATGGATCTTACGACACTTGGCGTTCGGCTATGGAGCAGGTAAGCCGCGAACGCCAAGACGAGCAGCAAGAAGATAAAAAACCAAGTCTGGTCGGCGGCGCTTATGCGGAATTGTGCGACATAGACACCATCGGCATGACGGTGGCAGATGAAATTGCTGGGTTTTTTGGAGCAGACAACGCCGAGAACCGCCGCATGCTCGACGATCTCGGCGCGGAGTTGAAGATCGAAAAGGTCGCGCCAGCGGAAACCATCAAATCCGCGGTCAGCGGGAAAACATTGGTCTTTACCGGCATGCTAGAGACCATGACCCGGTCGGAAGCCAAGGTAAAGGCGGAATCCCTGGGAGCAAAGGTGTCTGGGTCGGTATCGCCAAAAACCGACTACGTGATAATCGGGGCGGATGCCGGATCGAAAGCAAAGAAGGCCGCCGCTCTAGGCGTCACCGTGCTTTTGGAAGAAGACTGGCTGGACATGATCGAGGAATCCAACTGATTGAACAAACGGGAACTCTATTTCATTTCCGGTTCGCCACCCTGCTGGTCAGTAATGTTCGCGCTGGCATTAAAAGGACTCAACGCCGCGCCGGCTGAGCAACCCCGGGGGGCGATCAGAAAAGTCCGAGATCTCAAAAAATCAATCCACGAGGCCACGTTCCGGTTTTTATCGACGAAAACAACGTTATCCCGGAAACCTTGGCTGTGTTGAACTATATCGACCTCGCTCACCGCGGCCCGCGGTTGTTTGGAACGGAACCCGCCGAACGGGCGCTTATCTGGCAAATGATCAGCGAATGCTTCAATCACCTTCGCGGTCCGGTCGGAAAATTTTCTCGCCCGCTGTTTCGCGGCAAATCAGCGGAGTTCGAGGAACCAATTCAAGAGACCGCAGCGGCGGTTCAGAATGAACTGACGTTGCTGGAAAGTCGATTGACGGATGCCGAATGGCTGGCCGGTCAAACGATCAGCGCCGCCGACCTGATCGTCTATCCAGTCCTAATGCAGTTCACTCGCGCTGCCAGACTGAAAAATGCGGCTTGGCTCAATCTGCCAAATCCGACCCTGAACGCGGATTATCCGGCGTTGGCTTTGTGGCAGACCCCTATCGAGGCAATACCAGACTAGAAAGCGCTTACCCGCCGCACTGAAAAGACAAAGCCGTCTGAAACGGGGCAAAACTTGCTCGAATATCAACGTTAAATAGCCACCGTCGCTTTTTCTAGCCACGCGCGAACGTCATTGCCTACCAGCGGCGACAACACCTCGCGCACCCGAGTGTGGTAGGCGTTAAGCCAAGTGCGTTCGTTGTCGGCCAGCAGATCTCCATCAATTAGCATACGATCGATCGGCGCGAGCGTGATGGTCTCAAATTCTAGCATTTGGCTCTCCGCTTCAGAGAGCCTGTCAGACGCCTCTTTAATAACCACCAAATTCTCGATCCGGATACCGTAAGCGCCTTCCTTGTAATAGCCTGGCTCGTTCGACAAGATCATGCCGGACTCCATAGGTACACCGCCCCGGCTCTTGGAGATACGTTGCGGCCCTTCGTGGACGCCGAGATAGGCACCGACGCCATGGCCGGTGCCATGATCGTAGTCAAGACCCGCCTCCCACAATGGCAGGCGCGCCAACGCATCAATCTGGTTCCCATAGGTGCCAATGGGAAACCGCGCCCTTGCCACGGCAATGTGGCCTTTCAGGACGCGGGTAAAGCGGTCTCGCACCTCCGGCGGCGCGCCGTTGCCGTCGTCGATAAAAACGGTGCGCGTGACATCGGTGGTGCCATCCAAATATTGCGCGCCTGAATCGACCAGATAAATTTCCCCTGGTTGCAGTACGCGGTCTGTTTCAGCCGTCACCCGATAATGCACGATCGCGCTGTTCGGGCCGGCCCCCGAAATTGTCTCAAAACTAAGACCCCGGAAATATTCGTTAGACACCCGAAAACCCCGCAAACGTGCCGCGGCCGAAAGTTCCGTCACCGCACCCTTCGGGGCTTCCGTCGCCAGCCATGCAAGAAACGATGTCAGCGCTGCGCCATCGCGGATTTGAGCCCGCCGCGCGCCAACGATTTCGATGGCGTTTTTGCGTGCCTTGGGCAAAGCACATAGATCTCGGCCATCGATAACTTCGGCACCAGCCTGAATCAACCGTGAACGAACGGCCTCCGAGATCGTCGCACTATCCAATCGCACGATTTTACCATCGCTTCCCAAGGCCGACAGGCCCGCCTTGAACTCGGTTGGATCGCACGCTGTCACGCCGCTTTCCAAGGCGGCCCGCGTAATTGGCGGTAGTTTACGTCCGTCTATATACCAATCGACATCGCCGGTTTGGTGGACGACCGCGTAGGAGAGCGCCAACGGCGTATTCGAAACATCCGAGCCCCGGATATGAAGTAGCCAGGAGATTGAATCCGGCGCGCTTATCACTGCCGCATCAGCCCCTGTATTTTTTAGATCGCTGGCTAGGAACAGACATTTTTCCGCAGACCCTTGACCCGAAAATTCAACCGGATACGGTATAACCGGTCCAAGCGGACGCGGGGGCTGATCCGACCATACCGCGTCGACAGGATTTACATCGACAGGCACTAATTCCACTCCTGCAGTGCCGCAGGCGATCCGCATCCGATCTATTCCGGTCGGCGTGTGCAACCAAGGGTCGAACCCGAACTTTCCACCTTTTGGAGTATTCTTTTGCATCCACTTTTCAGGCGGCGACTCAACCAAGTGCTCGGGAGTGAATGCAGCCATGTCGACCTGCTCCCGTACCTGCAACGAATAGCGTCCGTCGACGAAAATAGCCGCCTTATCCGCCATCACGATAGCAATACCTGCCGAGCCGGAGAAACCGGTAAGCCAGGCAAGTCGCTGCGATCGGGCCGCGATGAATTCGCCCTGATGTTCGTCGGCGAGTGGCACCAGAAACCCATCCAGTTCCTGCTTGGAAAGTTCTTGGCGCAACGCCGCCAGACGTTCCGGAGGCGCTGGTACTTGGCTGGGGTCTTCTGCCTGCCGAGCCCGCCGTTTCTCGAGTTCGTCAACAAGCTCTGATAAAGCTGTTTCTCCAAACATGTCGGCTAACACGCCCTGAGCACCGGAGGTATCCGTTGCAAAGGCGGATATAGCAACGCCTTCGATCAAATCTTCGTCGATTTTACCACCCCCCCCGGAGATACGCTCGATAATCCTGATTGAGCCTCTAAACGGCTCCATTCTGATGATAATACGGAGCTGATATGATTGCGAACTAACACTTGCCTAGCTTTGGGTCTCATGGTGAGACTGCACCAAGCTATAATCACGGTAAGCGAGTTCTGAATATTCAATATATCTTCCAATTGACCTCTGATTTCGTCGTTGCCGCAATCTCACCTGTCATAACCAATCGGCAATTCTGCCGCCGGCGCGCGGGAGGTTTGCATTCAGACAAAAGCAATACGTCTGTCTCTAGCCGCGACTGTTTAAGCCGAAAAGACGTCAGCTCTAGTTTCATGTCAGCTAACACATCGAAAGGTTATTTTCGGATGGTAAGAACCATCTGGTATTTTTCAACAACCTCTGACCTGCAGGTCACGGCTTCGTTGAACGGCTTTCCCTAACCCAAAGAACTAGGTGTGGCCAAGCGTTAACGTCACCCAGTCACCGGCCTCGATCCGGTCCTCGAGCCTTAATCCGTTTTCCCGGTACGCCTCGGTAACGTCGTCGGCCTGCCCCAGCAGGATACCGGATAGGATGAGGTACCCCGAGCGGGTCAGCGCGCCGGCAATATCTGAAGAGAGAGCGATCAGCGGATTCGCCACAATATTGGCGACAATCAAGTCGTAAGGTGCCTTGACAATAAGTTCAGCCATGTCGAGCCCGTCGGCGACATAAAAATCGACCTTTTCGCCGACCCCGTTCAGCCCAGCATTTTCGCGGGCGACGTCGATGGCGATGGGATCGTTGTCACTGGCAGTCACGCGGACACCGAATCTTTTAGCGACCGCTATGGCCAGGATTCCGCTTCCTGTCCCCAGATCCAGAGGATTTGAGGGCCCGCGGTCGACACAAACTGATTCTATCGCCTGCAGACAACCGAGGGTAGTTTCATGATTGCCGGTCCCGAATGCTTGGCCAGCATCCACCTGGATGGCAATCGCGCCGTCTGGCGGCACGTCCCTAACATGCGATCCGAATACGTAGTACGGACCGACATGGATGGGGGGAAGCGTATGTTCTAACTCTGCTACCCAGTCACGTTGTTCCACCGGAGAAATACCTATATCGGGTAACGCGACATTGGCGATCCCAGCCGCGACCCGGAGCCTGCCTTGAATATTTAGGCGGTCTGGCTCCCCCGCCGCGTAGGCGGTGACCTTCCAACCAGGCGCGGACACGTTTTTGAAACTGGATAGACCATTTACGAGACCCTCAAGCGCTTCCTCGAAGACCTCGACGGCGGCACGGTCTGGCAAATTAAAAGTGACCTGCCAAACACAGTCCACGGCAGTCTCCTGACCGGTCATGTTGGTTCCACGAAACTTTCGAGAACTTTCTTGGTACCTGCTTTTTCAAAGTCAATTGCTAATTTTCCCCCATCGCTCGACACCACCGTACCATAGCCGAATTTCTGGTGAAAAACCCGTTCACCAATGGCAATAGAACCAACGGTGGAAACTTTACTACCTGCCACCGCGGGGTCCACCGGTTCCTTGTTGGCCCGCATGCGCTGGAAACCGGGGCCTCTAGCCGCGTTACTCTTGCCCCAGTTACCTTCCAGCGATTTCAACCCCGGCTCGGCGACCCCACCATATAGGCCGTCTTCCATCCGCCGATCTATCAAGTCTTCTGGCAGTTCGTCGATAAACCGGGACGGCGCGGTGGAAAGCCACTGGTTGTAGACCCGGCGGCTAGAGGCATGGCAGATCCATACCCGGCGGCGCGCCCTCGTCAACCCGACATAGGCCAGCCGGCGTTCTTCCTCTACCGCCGGGCCGCCTCCATCGTCGACCGAGCGACGGTTGGGGAAAACCTCTTCTTCCCAGCCGGGTAGGAATACGTTGTTGAATTCCAGCCCCTTCGCAGCATGCAAAGTCATGAGACTAATCATGTCTCCGTCACTGTTTTCGTCCCGGTCCATCACGAGGCTGATGTGTTCGAGAAACCCGCCGAGCGACTCGAATTCATTCAGCGCCGAGACAAGCTCTTTCAGATTCTCCAGCCTGCCCGGCGCATCCGCCGCCTTGCTAGCCATCCACATGCCGGTATAGCCGGATTCGTCCAGCACTGTTTCGGCTAGCTCGACATGGTGGATCGCCTGCGCCTGTGTGCGCCACCGCCGGAAATCCTCAATAATCTGTCGCAGCGAAGACCGAGCCCTGGGCTGTAGCTCGTCAGTTTCGATCAGCTGTAATGCTGCGTCGTGCAGGGAAATACCCAATGCCCGCGCATGTCCATGCATGACCTGCAGCGTGGCGGTGCCTAGACCACGCCGGGGGGTGTTGATAATCCTTTCGAGAGCCAGATCGTCATTCGGCTGGGCAACGATGCGCAAATAGGCAATGGCGTCACGGATTTCAGCACGCTCATAGAAACGTGGCCCACCGACAACCCGGTAGGGCAAACCGAGCGTGATCAAGCGCTCTTCGAACTCGCGCATCTGGAAACTGGCACGCACCAGAATAGCTATCTCGTTCAGCGTTTCTCCAGACCCGTGGATATTTTCGATCTCGTGGCCAACAAACCGGGCTTCGGATTCGCCATCCCATAACGCATGAACGCGGATCGGCTCACCTCCTTCCGCCTCTGTCCAAAGCGTTTTTCCCAACCTCCCCTCGTTGACGGCGATCATTTGCGAAGCGGCACTTAAGATTTGCTGCGTAGATCGGTAGTTCTGTTCTAGCCGGATTACACTCGCACCGGGGAAATCTCTTTCAAAACGCAGAATGTTGCCGACCTCTGCACCGCGCCAGCTGTAAATCGACTGATCGTCGTCGCCGACGCAGCAAATATTGCTCCGACCCTGCGCCAGCAACCTCAGCCAGAGATACTGCGAGACGTTCGAATCCTGATATTCGTCCACTAGGATATATTGGAACTGGCGCTGATACTCTTCGAGCACTTCCGGCCGAGAGGTAAACACTGTCAGGCAATGTAATAGAAGATCACCGAAATCAGCGGCATTCAGGATGACCAACCGGTCTCGATATATCCTGTATAGCTCCCCAATGCGGCCATCAGCGATGTCGTCGGCTTCGGCGGCACCAATCTTTTCGGGGGTCAGTCCGCGGTCTTTAAAACGCTGAATAGCGGCGTGAACAGCCCGAGCAGGCCAGCGCTTATCGTCGATATCCTCTGCCTCTATGATCTGTTTTACCAGACGTATCTGATCGTCCTGATCGAGGATCGTGAAGTTTGACTTCAGTCCGACGACTTCTGCGTGGCGACGCAGAATGCGCGTCCCAATCGCATGGAAAGTGCCGATCCAGAGACCTTCCGTAGCTCCACCGATCATTCCGGCGACGCGGTCGCGCATTTCTCGCGCCGCTTTGTTCGTGAAGGTGACAGCCAAAATCTGATTAGGCCATGCACGCTGGGTCAGCAAGATATGACCTATACGGGTAGTCAACACCCGGGTTTTACCTGTCCCGGCACCGGCAAGCACCAGAAGAGGGCCCTCTACAGTCTCCACTGCTTCCCGCTGACGATCGTTCAGGCCATTAAGATAAGGTAGTAATGGGCCGGTCCCGTCGGCAGCCTGAGAGAGGGATTGGTCGTTCATAGTAGGACTATACCAGCCTCACGGGATCATATCGCTTCGAATGGATACAAAATCCGAATCAAATTTCCTAGTTTATCTCAGTATCCGCAATACATGTTCGTCAAAGTTTCAGAAATTTGGCTGCGATAGGTTAGCCGGAATTTCCCCATTGGCATGTTCAAAACTACAATCGGCGGCATTCGTATAATCTATTTTAAGAGAAAACAGCTAAAGACCTACTATATAGTCGGTCAACCTACATCTCACCGCGCTCTTCACGGCGCGCTTCCAGCAAGGCTCGGTTATAGATGAACATCACGTCTATTTCGTGAATGAACCCTACTAGCTTCATGTTGTTGAGGTTATCGACGACCGCGACGTGTTCTTCACCGGTGTCTTGCATAATCTTAAGGGCATGGTCGAGGCTCGCCCCAGCCTCAAGGTATGGGGGATGTAAACGTGCAACGTCGCGGGCGTTTACGACATCGTCAATTGAGTGGTCAAAAGCGCCATCGGCAAGGTCTTCGAGCGTGATCGTACCGGTCAAGCAACCGGCTTCATCGACCATAAACAGCTCTCCGTGAGGAGCGGTTAACAACTTTTCCCGCACTCCTTTGATATTCAGCCCCGGTAACACGGGCGTGAACTTGAGGCTCATGACATTTTCGACCTTAGTAGTAGCCATCAGACCAGTTTCGCGACCACCACGAATATTGATTCCGCGACGTTCCAGTTGCCACGTGAAGAACGAATGTCCTCGGACCTGCTGGGTGATCACAGACGCAATCACAACGGCAACCATAACAGCGATGGTGAGAGCATAATCCGCCGTCAGTTCGAAGACGATCAAGATTGTTGAGATGGGCGCCCCCAGCACAGCGCCGGATACGGCGCCAAGACCGACCAACGTGTAGGCCGAATGCCCTGAAGACAACTCCGGAAAAACCTGCGTGGCGATGATGCCAAACGCGCCACCGACCATGGCGCCCATGAACATCGACGGAGCGAACACACCGCCGCCGAACCCGGCCCCGATGCTGATCGCGGTTGCCGCCACCTTCGCAACGACTAGAGCGACCAGGATCGCAAGTTCGTACTTGCCGTTTAGTGCCTTATCCGTCGCCTCGTATCCAACACCCATGACCTCTGGAAACGCCAGCGCGATAACACCCACGCAGAAGCCACCAGTCATCGTTTTGAAGTACGGAGCAACAGAAATTTTCGCTGCGATATCCGTAGCCACAAGTGCCGAACGAAGGAATATAATTGCCGTCAGCGCACAGACTACACCCAGTAGCGCAAAAGCTGGAAATTCCCAGAACGATACCAGAGACTGATCAGGAACAATAAAGGCAGGAAAATCGCCGAAGTAAACGCGGGAGATAATCGTCCCGATGACGCCTGCAATTACGATGGGCGCAAAGGCGCTAAGAGCGTAGTGCCCAATGACGACTTCAAGCGCGAAGAACACGCCGGCAATGGGCGCGTTGAATGACGCCGCCACCGCCGAGGCGACACCGCAACCGAGCAGCGTTACTGCCTGAGAGCGGCTAAGGCCCAACCTCGTCGCCAAGAGCGACGATAGTGTGGCCCCCAGATGCACGACGGGACCTTCGCGGCCAACCGACGCACCGACGCCTATAGACGCGGCACTGACCGCCGCCGCACCAAGCCCCGTTTTAAACGATATTGCTCCCGATCGCAGAGCAGCCGATTCCATGACGTCGGCCACGCCATGGCCGCGTCCGCCAGGCATAAAATAGTGAACGAAAAGACCAATCAGCAGTCCCCCGATGGTGGGCACCATCACCACCTGCCATTCCGGCAGGCTTGCAATGACATTAGTGGAATTTTCGAGCGATGCGCCAAATGTTCCAGTCTGCAGTAATACCACGGCTTCGCGAAACAGAACTGCTCCAAACGCTGCCGCTGCGCCGGTAGCGATCGCAAGAATAATCATGATTAGCTGTTTGTTGCGAACAAACCGTCGCACCGGTTCCAGAAGTTTCTGGCCGGTCACGCCCTCGCGCTCCGCAAGGAGCAGAGACAGCATTTTAAATAACAAAATGGATTCAATTGCTTAAAGGCCATTGCGATACGTTTATCCCGTCCCGGAGACCCGGAAAAGACATATTTTTACGACATATAATTTATTTTTGAGCGATACCGATGATCCGTCCAGCTCGATCCGGCCGTGACAGACCCCGGTGATCGTCAAACAAGGTTTCTACCCTAGCCCGAATATAATCGGCCATCGGGACCACCTTGCGCGGACCCAAGTCGACATGAACAGTCATAATTTCCATGGTCGCAGATAGAAACCCTCTTTTGACATGATACATACGGTGAAAATAGTGCAGGCGCTTTTCATCAAAATCGAGGAGCTGAGTCGTAATGCATACCTCGTCACCGTCATGCACCTCTGCTAAATAGTTAGTGTGGGTTTCGACCGCGAAGGTCGAACAGTTGGTATCGAGCCGATACGGCTTATCCATTCCGAGGCCTGCATGAAACACGTCGGCCCCATGATCAAAGATCAAGACATAGAACGACAGGTTTAGGTGGTTGTTGTAATCGCACCACTCCGGGCGCACGGTTTCCCGCCAGACTTCAGGCAGACCATCCCATTCAGTCATTTTTCAAGAGACCCGCGCGCACGCACTAGAACGTCGAGCGCCTTGAAGGCATCTTCGATCAACGGGAACGTCGGGACGCCACGCGGTTCGAGAAACGCCTTCGCCTCTTCATTGCAATCGTGATCGCCACTGAACGAGATATAGACCGGCTTCTTGGGATGCTTCTTCGCGAGTTCGGGAATGAAATCTAATGACGGCATCCCGAGTTCCTTCGTCAGGATCATAATCGACACCACCGCGTCGACATTGGGATCCTTGAGCACGGCTTCCATAGCTTCCCTATAGGCAAACTCCATCCCATGGACGGTGGCGCTAGGAAAAATATCAACCGGATTGCTCAGCCGGATAAACGGCGGGCTAATTTCCTTAAGTCGGTCCATGGTCTTCGAATTCAGATCAGGAAATTTCAGTTTCAGCCGCTGACGGCACAGATCGCTGATATGAACAATAAAGGCACCGGACGGGGACACGAAACCTACCCGGTTTCCGGCCGGCACCGGCATCGGCGCAACCGCCTTCGCAGCCAGAAACAAATGCGAGAACTCATCGATCCGAACAACACCAGCCTGACGCAGTGCACCATCAAGAATACGATCATCAGACCCCATCGACGCGGTATGTGAGAGTGCCGCTTTAGCACCGTCAGCAGTGGCGCCGCCCTTGAGTACGATGACGGGTTTCTTGGGCGTAACCTGCTTTGCAATTTCGACGAATTCTCTGGGCCGGCGCAGGCTTTCTAGATAAAAGAAGATTGCCTTAGTGTGTTTGTCGGTTGCCAGAAATTCGAAAACGTCCGTCTCGTCTATGTCGACCGTGTTGCCAAGCCCGATACATCGGGCGACCCCGTAATTTTCCGCCGACATGATATGCTTCATCATCGCACCGGTAAAATTGCCCGTCTGGGCCACGTATGAGATACCGCCGCGAGGAATTTTACCCAAGGGAAAGAAACTCGACGTAAAATCCGCCGGCGTTGAAATGTGACCAGCCGTATTAGGACCCAAGACGCGAACGCCGGTTTCCCGTGCCGCGCGCTCTAATTCTTCCTGCAGGTCTTCGCCTGCGTGATCGACTTCGGCAAACCCGCCAGCCACCAGAACGATGGATCCTATTTTACGCGCCGCACAGTCACGAACCGCCTGCGGCGTTGCCTGCGCGGGCAAGATGACGATGGCAAGATCAATCCCAATCGGCAAATTCTCTATAGTCTCAAACACCTCGAGACCCAGTAGCTTGCCGCCGCGTGGATTTACTGGGTGAATGGCACCCTGATAACCATTGGCACGCATGTTTTCTATGACCACTCGGCCGGGACGCCCCTTGGTCGCCGAAGCGCCTATAACGGCAACGCTACGCGGGGCGAAGAAACGGTTGAGATTGCGTTTAGCCATCATTTCCACCCATCGGTTTAAGAACAACCAGACCGTCGACCGCTACTGGTCTAGATCCGGAGACGATCAGTGGGTTGATATCAATCTCCGCAATATCTGGATTGTCTGCAGCGGCATTACCGACAGCAACGATTGCCCGAGCCAACGCGGCGCGGTCTACACGGGCCATACCACGCACGGATGCAAGGATTTTTGCAGCCCGGATCTCGGACATCATCTGACGCGCGTCCGATTGTTTTAGCGGTGCCAGCCTGAAGGCTACATCTTCAAGAACCTCGGTAAAGATACCCCCGAGACCAAACATCACGGATGGACCAAACTGATCATCGCGCACCATTCCGATCATCAGTTCGCGGTCGCCTTTCACCATTTCTTGAACCAGAAAACCGCCTGAAAAGTCAGTGCCGGCATTGGATTTTAACGTTTTGAGCGCATCCACTACTTCTTTTCCAGAGGTGAGGCCGATCATCACTAGACCAGCCTCGGTCTTGTGCATAAGGTCGTAGGCGCAACCCTTGAGGACGACCGGATATCCGATCCGATCGGCGACTGCGCGGGCTTCTTGTGCCGTATTAACAAGGCGTTCGCGGGTCACAGGCACGCCATAGGCGGCGAGGAACCGCTTGCTGTCATATTCGGAAAGCGCACTTCGGCCAGCCGCTATCGACCGGGCGACCATACGCTTAGCGGCCGCGATTTGCACGTTTGACTCCTTTGTTCATGATCATTCAGATCCTACAATTTAGGTCAGACAACACTTTGCGGTCGAAACGTCTACCCCATACGCTTTGAATAGTCCCCCGCCTGTTTTTTGGCAATCTTCCCAATGCCAAAAAATGGGTCGTTAGAATTGGAAGCGAGAACTGGTCACCCAATTGACACTCCATGTATAGCGGGAGCTTGATTGAAATATCGGGGAATTACGGCTTGCGCGACTTGTAATCGGAGGTCATAACCACGTACATAAACTGAAATTAAATCCGTAATTATAATAGATAAAACAAACGTTCGAACCTTAACGGCGAACAGATAGACATTTTCACCTAGGTCGTAAAAAATTGTGTCGAGTCGGATTTTAGCCTAGAGTGAGTCGGCTGGAAGTTAGGTACGGAATTTATTGAAGTTGGGTGTTTGAACTGAGCTAAGAGGCGTTTTTTGTGAACGTAAGAAGTAAATTCAAAGGCCAATTGGCCGGAGTTCTTATATCGGCCACATGTGCCGGTATGCTTCTCGCGAGCTGCGCCACTGCGCCGCCACCCGAGGATAAAGAAGCCGTCGCCGCATTTAAGGAAGCTAACGATCCATACGAGCCGTTAAACCGGGCAGTATTGGATTTTAACTTGGCGCTCGACAAGGCTATCGTACGTCCAGTGGCTTCTGTGTACTTAGAGATCGTGCCAGAACCGGTGCAAAACAGTGTTCACAATTTTCTTGAGAACCTGCGTAGCCCGGTCATTTTTGCCAATGATCTATTCCAGGGAAACCTCGACCGCGCAGGAACAACGCTGGCGCGTTTTGCGTTGAACTCCACCGCCGGCATCCTCGGGCTTTTTGATGTTGCCACGGAAGCCGGCATAAAAAAACATGACGAAGATTTCGGCCAGACGCTCGCCACATGGGAAGTAGAGCCCGGGCCCTATCTCGTACTTCCCATATTCGGCCCGTCAAACTCGCGGGATAGCGTTGGCCTGATAACGGATATACTAATTGATCCCTTTACATGGTTTACGTCGAACGAATTCCGCGTGGGACGTACCATCGGAACCGCGGTCGACAAGCGCGCTCGGAATTTCGATCAAATAAACGATTTAGAGAAAAATTCTCTAGACTTCTACTCAGCCGTCCGCAGTCTCTATCGCCAGAAACGCCGTGACCAAATTCAAAATGGGGCGCCGGCCGAAAACACTCCCGTCCCGGGCGGTTTATCCGGGTTGCCCGATGGCAACTCCGGAAACCAGCAGGGTGAAGCGCCGCCAACCGGAAAGTAGTATGCGTCGCAACTTTTTTCTTGGGCTTGGCGCCTTTTCTTTAATCGTCGTCCTAAACACGGCCCCGGCCTGCGCCGCGTCCAAAGAGGCCGAAAACTTTGTGCGAATAATGGGCGAAAGGGTGTTTTCCTCTCTGGGCGAAAAAGGTATCTCCGACGAGGAGCGAACGAAACGGTTCAAGGAACTCTTACCTCAAGCGCTCGACCTTCCGCGGATTGCCCGCTTCACTCTGGGACGTTACTGGCGCATAGCGACCGACGAAGAGAAAAAGGAATACATCACCCTATTCAGAAAATTTGTAATACAGGCCTATGCTAGTCGCTTTAAGGGCCTGGGAGGCAAGACATTTAAACTGCTTCACTCTCGAGATGTTTCCGCGACACAGACCCTCGTGTTTTCCGAAATAATAATTCCCAAGCAACCGTCGGTAAGGGTCAACTGGCGCGTCCGATTTAAGGACGAGAAACACAGAATCACCGATATTATGGTTGAGGGCATAAGCATGAGCGTTACCCAACGCGACGAATTCGTATCGGTAATCCGCCAGACAGGCGGAAAGGTTGACGGTTTAATCCGTGCTCTGCGCAAAAAGACATCGTCGAACTAATAATATCTCTATTTAGCTGCGAACCAACGGCTTGTACTTGATCCGCCTTGGACTAACCGAGTCGTCACCTAAACGCCGCTTTCGGTCCTCCTCGTAATCCTCATAGTTACCCTCAAACCAAATCACTTGGCTATCGCCCTCGAAGGCGAGGATATGAGTACAGATCCGGTCAAGGAACCACCGATCGTGGCTGATTACCATCACGCACCCAGCAAAATCCAGCAACGCGTCTTCCAATGCCCTCAGTGTATCGACATCTAGATCATTGGTAGGTTCGTCGAGCAGAAGTACGTTAGCTTGAGATTTCAACATCTTCGCGAGATGGACACGATTGCGTTCGCCACCCGATAGCTGACCAACTTTTTTCTGCTGATCCGGTCCTCGAAAATTGAACGCGCCGCAATATGCGCGGCTCTGCATCTGTTTGTCACCGAGATATACTATATCCTCGCCATTGGAAATTTCTTCCCAGACCGTCTTGTCGTCAGCCAGTGCATCGCGGCTCTGGTCGACGTAGCCAAGTTCGACTGTCTCGCCGAGACGCAAGGTGCCTGCATCAGGCTTTTCCTCACCGGTTATCATCCGAAACAGGGTCGTCTTGCCAGCGCCGTTAGCCCCTATAATACCAACGATGGCTCCGGGTGGGACCTTAAAATCAAGACCCTCTATCAGGAGTCGGTCCTCAAATCCCTTGTTAAGTGCCTGCGTTTCGATCACTAGGTCGCCCAATCGAGGTCCAGGCGGAATAATGATTTGCGCGGAATCGGGCATTCTGTCCCTCGCTTCTGAAAGCAGTGTCTCATAGGCAGTGATCCGCGCCTGATTTTTTGCTTGCCGCGCCCGCGGCGAAGCCTGAATCCACTCGCGTTCGCGGGCAACCGTTTTCTGCCGCGCCTTCTCCGCACTCTCCTCTTGGGCTAAGCGTTTTTGTTTCTGCTCCAGCCAACTGGAGTAATTGCCCTCAAAAGGGATGCCTCGCCCACGATCGACTTCGAGAATCCAGCCTGCCACATTGTCTAAGAAGTACCGGTCGTGGGTCACGGCTACGACGGTACCTTCGTAATCTTCCAGATGATTTTCTAACCAAGCGACCGATTCTGCGTCCAGATGATTGGTCGGTTCGTCAAGTAGCAGCAAATCCGGTCGACGAAGTAGCAGACGGCACAACGCCACCCGCCGCCGCTCACCACCCGACAGCTTGGTTACATCCGCATCCTTTGGTGGGCAGCGCAACGCATCCATTGCAATTTCGAGCTTACGTTCCAAATCCCATCCGCCGACTGAGTCGATCTTTTCCTGCAGATCGCCTTGCTTTTCAATCAGCGCCGTCATCTCGTCCTCGTCCATCGGTTCGGCAAACTTGGCGCTGATTTCTTCAAATTCCCGCAGCAAGTGATGAGTTTCCGCCATACCTTCAAGGACGTTACCATACACATCCTTGTCGGGATTAAGGTCCGGCTCCTGCTCGAGAATGCCGATCTCCGCAGATTCAGCGGCCCACGCCTCGCCGTCAAACTCCTTGTCCTCGCCAGCCATAATTTTCATTAAGGTGGACTTACCGGCGCCATTTACACCCAGCACGCCAATTTTTGCGCCGGGCAAGAATGCAAGCGTTACATCCTTAAGAACTTCGCGGCCCCCAGGGAAGTTCTTGGTAAGGTTCCGCATTGTATAGACATATTGGTAGGACGCCATGCAGCGGTGGTCTCCTAATCAGGCTTACCTTTTATGCAGTGCCCTTGTTAACCTTCCTCAGCGGGATTTTCCAGTAGTCGTTTGCACTTTCATCGATGCGGGCACATCGTACAATAACAATATGTCCCGCATCGGCCCCGTGACAGTCCAAATTGTACGCAATCGCGTATCGAGCCTGATGGAAGAAATGGATTACCGGTTCTACCGATCCGGTTATTCCACCATCGTGCGAGAATCCCGGGATTTTAGTTGCGTCGTTACCGATCAACAGGGCCGTCTCGCGGTTGCACCACCGATGTTCTTTCACAGCCCCGTATATTTTCACCTAATTCAGCGGATTCTCGAGGTATACGGCATCGAAGGACTCACCGACGGCGATACCATCGTCTGCAACCACCCCTACGATGGTAATCTGCCACACCTACCGGACATGGCGCTGGTCACTCCAGTCTTTCACGGTAGCATGCTGGTAGCTTTTACCGCATCAATCGCGCACAAAGCCGACATGGGCGGTGCCGTTCCGGGAAGCACGTGGGGACAGGCCACCGAACTTTTCCAAGAAGGTTTGCTGCTGCCGCCGGTGAAGATTGTGAAAGCCGGAGCACCCAACACCGACCTTGAGCGGCTAATAACGGGTAATTCGCGGGCACCGGAACTGGTGCTAGGCGATATGCATGCCCAGATCGGGGTGATCGGGATAGGCTCTGATGGAGTAAAACTTCTTTGCGACCGTTTTGGCGCGGACGGCTTTGTCGATTCAATGGATGAGATAATCGCAGCATCGGATCATCGGTTCAGGTCAGCTATCACTTCACTTCCCAATGGTGAACACGCGTCCGAGGGGTTCCTGGACAGCGACGGCGTATCTCCGGACCCGGTAAAGCTGCATGTTCGGGTCCAGGTGCAGGGGGGAAAGGTCCATTGTGACTTCTCAGGCTCGGCACCGCAGACGGACGGCCCGGCTAATTTACGTCTGGCCATGGTCGAAGCCTGCGTATTTTATAGTCTCATTGGCTTTCTTGATCCATCAATCCCCTATTCGGATGCCGCCCGCGATGTGATCTCTTTTGAATTTGGAACGTGCTCGGTACTCAACCCGGATCCGCCGGCGCCGTGTTCATCCTATATGAAAACCTGTCATAAACTCGTCGATGTAATGCTTCAAGCATTGGAACCCTTCCTACCAGGTCGCGCTATTGCTAATGCCGGCGGCAGCGGCGGCAGCATTGTCGTTACATGGCAGAACGCAGCGCCGGGACGTGGCAACCAGTACGAGATTTTCGGTTCCTCTTACGGCGCGGGCAAGGATCACGACGGCGCTATCGGCGTCACTACCCATCTAGCCAATCTTTATGCTACGCCATTAGAGATCATCGAATCTGAGTTCCCCTGCCGGATCACCGGATATGATATTGTGCCGGATAGCGGCGGCCCCGGAGAATGGCGCGGTGGGCTCTCCTTTCGCCGGGACTACGAGCTACTCGATACCGCAAGCGTCGTCTATCGTGCAGACCGGGCTCGGATAGCCCCGAGCGGACTGGCGGGCGGCCAAGACGGTGCAAAAAGCGGCTTTCTGCTGTCTCCGGGAACACCGCAGGAAGAACAGTGCCCTTCTTCGTTCCGCAAGACCTTCGCCCCCGGCACCCGTTTCAGCCTACAGACCGCGGGTGGGGGTGGGTACGGCGACCCTTCAGAACGTGATCCAGCCGCTCTGGCATCGGATTTGGCCGAAGGGTATGTAACACTGGACGCCGCAAAGGCAGTTTACAATACCGAAACCTAAGGATACCCCATGAAAATAGAACTCTTTTATGCCCCACATACCTGCGCGATGGCGCCGTATATCAATTTGACTGAAGCGGGCGCCGATTTCGAGGTGCATGCGCTGAATTTCCGGGCCGGAGAACATCTGTCACCTGAGTACCGGAAGATCAACCCGAAGCATAAGGTGCCAATGCTACTGATCGACGGGGAACGCCTCACCGAAACCGCGGCTCTACATTTGTGGATGGCGCGAACCTTCCCGAACGCAAAACTGATGCCGGAAGATACCTGGGGACAGGCGCAGGCAATCTCTCTTCTGTCTTGGGTGTCGGGCGGCATTCACCCGTATCTAAGCCGGATTAACGCCCCACCCAAAGTTTGCGAGATTGAGGGAACGGCCGAGAACGTGATCGAACACGCCGCCGAATACCTCTACGAGGCCTTCGGCATGGCTGACGAAATATTAGCCGGCAGCGAATATCTGATGGGTGATTACACGGCACCGGATGCCTATTTCTACTGGGCAATCCGTCGTTACACACAGTTCAAGCTGGATCTGAGCCGCTTTCCCAACGTCGCCGCTTTTTACGAGCGTATGCAAACACGGGAAAGCATCAAGAAGTTGCTCGCCTTCGAACGGGAAACCATCGAGGAATTCAAGCGGAGGGCGTGACAGAACACGATGGCGCACGCTTTGACCCCAACGACAATCCGGCGTAATTTTTCGGTAATGATTAGTGCCGAACGAATAATCGGATATTCCCCGAAAACCGGGAATGATAGGGATAGGGAGGCCATACACCATGTCGAATTATATGCTGAGCATCGAGGGCAAGGTCGTCATCGTCACGGGCGGCGGCAAAGGCATCGGGCGCGTTTACTGCCGGGAACTAGCAAAGGCCGGCTGCAAGGTCGTGGCCGCGGATATCGACGACGACGCGAATGCTGAGACAGTGGCAGAAATCCGCGACGCAGGTGGCAACGCGATCGCCGCGACCACCGATGTGTCCGACGAGGCTGCGACTTCAGAGATGGCAGCAAAGACCGTCGAGGCGTTCGGGCGCATCGATGGGCTGATAAACAACGCGTCGCTGATGAGCGTACTTGAACGTCGCGACTGGCACCTCATCCCAATCGACGAATGGGACCGGGTACAAGAGGACAACATGCGTGGCGTCTTTTTGTGCTCGAAAGCGGTCTATCCGCAGATGAAGGAAAACGGCGGCGGTGCGATTATTAATATTTCGTCTGGCCGTTTCTGGAACGGCACACCCAACCGGTTACACTATTCGACCTCCAAGGCCGGCGTCATTGGGCTGACCCGTTCTCTGGCGCGCGAGATCGGGCCGGACAACATTACTGTCAACGCCATAACCCCGGGATTCACCCTGTCGGACACCCAGGTTTCATCGTCAGGGGATTACGCGAAAAACAACGCGCCACCATCCGACCGCTGTATCCAGCGCCACCAGTATCCGGAGGATCTGTGCGGTGCGGTGATGTTCCTGCTGTCTCCTGGCGCCAGCTTTATTTCGGGCCAAACCCTAAATGTCGATGGCGGCCAACACATGCACTAACGCGTGGACCGCGGGGTCCAACCGTTGACAGGCTCCGCGCTGCCTCGCTCCTCGAATATCGGCGTCGATACGGGCGGCACGTTCACCGACCTCGTCATGATCGGCGATGATGGCGTGATCCGGACCGACAAGGCTTTTTCCACGCCCGACGCTCCCGAACGCGGCGTATTCAACGTGCTGGGCCGGGCGGCGGCTGCACTGAATACATCGGTACCCGATATCCTTTCCCGTACCGGAATTTTTGCCCACGGCACCACTGTATCGACCAACGCGCTTATCACGCGGCGCGGCGCAAAGGTGGGTGTCCTATTTACCTCCGGGTTCGAGGACACGCTGGCCATTGGCCGCGGACCGATCGGCCGCGTCGGAGGTTTGCCGCAAACTCAGGCAATGGATTTTCTACACACAGAACCACCTACCCCGCTGGTACCGCAAGACATGATCCGGGGTGTGTGCGAACGGATCGACGCAGCCGGAAAAATGGTCATTCCGCTGGATGTAATAACCGCGCGCTTAGCTATTCAAGAATTGGTCGATGCAGGCGCTGAAAGCCTTGCGATATGCCTGTTATGGGCGTTCCGAAATCCGGACCACGAAGAGCAAGTTGCGGCATTGAGCCAAGAGATTGCGCCGAACATTCCGGTAAGCCTGTCACACGAAATAGCCCCCCGGATGGGCGAATTCGAGCGCGCTGTCACCACCGTCATCAACGCTTATATAGGACCGGTCACTGAACAATACGTTCACGACCTCAATGCCGGTCTAGCCGCCAAAGGGCTAACACACCCAGTTCAGGTTATCACCTCCACGGGAGGCGCGGCGCAACCGGCGGATATGGGTCGGCGCGCAGTATCGGTGGTCAATTCCGGTCCGGTCGCCGGACTGGTCGCGGCACGGTTTCTCGGTAATCAGCTGGGGCACCAGAAAATCATCACGGCTGATATGGGTGGTACTAGCTTCGATGTCGGACTGATCAACGGCGATACACTCGAAGAAGATCCTCAGCCTTTTCTCGACCAGGGGCTGCCGGTCAGCCTGCCGGCGGTCAAGCTCGTCACGATCGGCGCAGGAGGTGGCAGTATTGCCTGGACCGACGGCTACCGCCTGCAGGTGGGCCCACAAAGCGCCGGCGCGGATCCCGGCCCGGCCGCCTATGACAGGGGCGGTTGCAAACCCACGGTGACAGATGCGCTGGTTGTCACCGGCATTATCGATCCCGAAAATTTCTTCGGCGGAGACTACCGGCTGGATGCGGACCTCGCCGCGCAGGCCATTACCGACCGAATCGCCAAACCGTTAAACATGAACCTCAACGATGCGGCCGCCGGAATTCTCGACATCGTCAACGCACGGATGGCCAACCTGATTCGCAAGGTTTCGATCGAGAGCGGGCACGACCCTGCCGATTTCGCGCTTTATGCTTATGGCGGTGCAACGGGCGCACACTGCGCCGATTTCGCACGACAGCTGGGCATCGGACGGTTGATCCTCCCATATGCAGGACCGGTTTTCTCCGCGCTGGGCGTGGCCATCGCCGACATCAGCTACACCCATTCGCGTTCCGAACCGGTGCTGCTAGCTGCCAATGCGGCGCTCGTGATCAAACGCAACTTCGCCGAATTGCGCAATCGCGCCCGGGCCGACATGACCGCTGCAGGTTTCGATGAAGATTCCTGCGAGTACCGCCATCGGATTGAGTTGCGTTACCAAGGCCAAATGAATGAAGTCACGCTCGACTGGCCGCATGGCAGCCTAGAGGTCGAAGAAATAGCAAAACTTCGGCGTGCATTCGAAACCCATTATGAGCACAGGTTCGGCGCCGGTACCACGCGCGCCGATACCCCTATGGAACTGATCAGTTTCCGGGTCGACGCCACACACACGACCGCCCGTCCGCAACTCGCGCCCATAGCGTCGGGAAATGCGGGTCCCGACGACGTCCGTACCCGACCGATTTACCTTCGGGAGACAGGGTTTGTGGACGCCGAAATTATCAATTTCCAAGCCCTCTCGGTCAGCGTTCCCCTCCTAGGACCGGCCGTTATCGAACGCGATACCACGACCGTATGGATTCCTCCCGGCTGCATGGCGACAATGGACACCCTCGGCAATATTGCCATCGAGATGGGCAACACCGCATGACTGATCCCGTCACCTTCGAAATCGTCAAACACCGGCTGTGGCAGATCAACGACGAGCAGGGCATCGCAATCAAAACGATCTCTGCCTCACCGATCGTGGTCGAGGGCAACGATTACAATGTCGGGCTGTTCACCCGCGATGCCGAGCTGGTTACCGCCGGCGTCGGAAGCCTGGTGCACGTCACCACCATGGGCGATGCGCTCGCCTCCATCATCGACGGTGCCGACAGCATAGCCGACGGTGACGTGTTCATGACTAACGATCCGTTTCTGGGCGCCTTGCATCAGAGCGACGTCGTGGTCGCGAGCCCACTGTTCCGGGACGGCGAGATATTCATGTGGATCGGCAATGTTCTACATCACCCCGATGTGGGCGGCATCGACGCCGGCAGTTTCTGCATCAACGCACGCACGCTGGAGGATGATCCGCCACGGTTTTTCATGAAACTTCTCGACCGCGGCGAACTGGTGACCGAAAACGAACAGACGTTCGTCAACAACTCTCGCCTGCCGGACGCGGTGGCCTTGGACCTAAGAGCCCAGATCGGGGCAATCCACGTCGCCCGCGACCGGCTGAACGCCCTGCTGGACGAACGCGGCGAAAATCTCGTCGGCGATATCATGCGTCGGTCGATCGATCTCGCCGAACGACAGGTACGGGATTTCGTCCGCGGCCTGCCGGACGGCGAATGGTCCGGTGAAGCATATATGGACGGCGTGCGCGTCGGCGACGAACGCATCTGCCGCGTCGCACTGAAGCTGGTCTGTAACGGTGACACGCTGCTATTCGACTATACCGGCACATCACGTCAGGTAGATGCCGCCGTGAACAGCACCCTGCCGGCGACAGTCGCGGGATCGGCGGTGCCGCTCTACAGCTTTCTCTGCCAGGGGGATATCGACTGGAACGACGGGTTGAAACGCTGCATAGAGGTGATCGCCCCTGAACGCAGCGTCGTGAATGCGACCTACCCTGCCCCGGTCAGCATCTCCACGGTCGGGTTCCGATGGTTGGTTACTGTCGCCGCGACGCAGGCGGTGGCCAACATGTTCAACGCGTCCAACGAGTTCCGCGACCGGGCTTGCCCGTCATGGAATTCGTCAAGCAACTGCAACAACCTCTTTGCCGAACTGCCGGACGGTCGGCGCACCGGGGGGCTATTGTCCGACCACCGCGGCTCCGGCGCGGCGGGACGGTCGTTTGCCGATGGTTTCCATCATGCAGGCACGGTGACCTCGTATGCCGGCAGTCTCGGGAATATTGAGGGCGCGGAATGGAAATTCCCGATCCGCTATCTCTACCGACGGCGGATGATGGACTCAGCCGGCGCCGGAAAATTCCGCGGCGGCGCCACCAGCGAAGTGGCGCTAACGCCGCACGGCGTCGATGAATTAACACTTAAGCTGACAAATACCGCCGGGACCGAACAGACAAACGCACACGGCATCGAGGGCGGCTATCCCGGCGCTGGATCGCAATCCGCCATTGTCCGCAACGCGGACCCCATTCACCTGAAGCAAAGCGTCCGTAACGGATCAGACATTTCGGCCCTAGGCGGCACTCTGGACTGGCTGCCGTCCAAGGCGGATGAGGTGATCCGCAAAGGTGACGTTTACGGTTTCTGGGCGGCAGGCGGTGGCGGATTTGGTGATCCGCTGGACAGGACACCGTCCCGCGCCGTAGACGATATCGCCACCGGAACAGTTTCCCGCGGCGAGGCAGAGCGGCTCTACGGCGTCATGATCGATGACGCGGGTAAGTTGGACGATACAGGCACCGCAGCGCGTAGGCGCGCGATCCGTTTGGCGCGCAAAAACATGGCGAAGACAGGAGAAACGCTGATATGCGCGTCCTGCGTCGCCTGCGGTAGCACGGAAGGCTTCGGCCTTGTGCGCCGACCGCTCCGACACGCTGGCCCTTTGATTGCACTGCGTTATGGCGGCTACGGGCCGAATTTTGAAATAGAGGAAACCATCTGTCGCGGATGTGGCGCGCTGGCGGATGTGCGCGAAGTAATCAAAGCTGGGCGTGAACTCGCATAATCAGGAGGACTTTTCTATGGCCGTCAAAATCAAAACCGTGGGGGTCGTCGGGCTCGGAAAAATGGGAGGGCCACTCGCCCGTCATCTCGCCACCGGTGGGTTCGACGTCGTCGGATACGATATTGCCGAAGATGCGGTCACAGCCCTGGCAGACGCTGGGGTCATCGCCACCAACTGCGCGGATCTGGCGGCCCAAAGCGATCTCGCCATCATCGGCGTGGGATTTGATTCCGAAGTCGAAGAGGTAATATTCGGCGAAACCGGTTTGCTGTCGGGCGCGAAGAGCGGAATGGTGCTGGCGGTCGCGTCGACCATTGCGCCGAGCACCATGATATCCATCGCCGAACGGGCGGGACCCGGCGTGATCTGTCTCGATATTCCTATGTGCCGGGGCGAGCAGGCGGCGTTAGACGGGGATCTTCTACTGCTGGGCGGCGGGAACAAAGAGGCATTCGATGCCTGCACCGCCGTATTCCAAACCTTCGCCAACGAGATTTATTATCTTGGCGACCTGGGCGCAGGCCAAACCGGCAAGATGGTCAACAATCTTATCCTTTGGTCCTGCATCTCAGCCAATCACGAAGGCATGGCCCTCGCGAATGCGCTCGGCGTCGACACTGACGCGCTGCGCGGCGCCTTACTCAATTCAAGTGCGCACAACTGGGCGATGGAGGTGCGGGCCGAAACCTGGGAACTGCCTTGGGCGGAAAAAGACATGTCGATCGTCCTGAAAGAAGCGGACAACGCGAGGATCAGCCTACCGCTTTGCGGCTCCGTCAAGGAAGTGATAAAAGGCATCAAGATAAATCTCGGTCAGGGAATGCCGCGAGAACGATGACGTTCTGCGCCTTTCAGGCCTCAATCAAGGACAAAATCATGGCTCAGAGAACATGGTCAGTCTATTTGTCGGGCGAAATCCATTCCGACTGGCGCGAACGCATCCAAGACGGCGTTTCCAAAGCGAAATTGCCGATCGATTTCTATAGTCCAGTCACCGATCACGATTCCAGCGACAACTGCGGCGTTGAGATCCTCGGCATGGAAGGCAACGAATTCTGGAAGGATCATAAGGGTGCGCAGATGAACGCTATCCGCACCCGGACGCTGATAGAGAACTCCGACATTGTCGTCGTGCGGTTCGGTGAAAAATACAAGCAGTGGAACGCGGCGTTCGACGCCGGCTTCGCAGCCGCTATGGGAAAGCCCGTCATTACGCTACACGAAGACGGGCATACTCATGCCCTAAAGGAAGTGGACGCCGCCGCACTCGCAGTCGCGCAGACGCCGGAACAGGTGGTGCGAATACTGGATTACGTCATCGAAGGGAGACTATAGAACATGGGTGTCAGAAGAATCGTTACCGGCCACGATGAAAACGGTAAGGCTATCGTTATCGCGGACGGGGACAGCCCCAATATCGTGCAGCCCGACAACCGCCCGGGCGTAGAAATCAACAATCTTTGGCTCCTCACGGAGGCACCCAGCAGGCCGCTTGGCGAAGAAGAATCTGTCAAAGATGTCCAGATCGGACTATTGCCGCCCAAAAACGGCTCGGTTTTCCGGGTTATCAAGTTCCCGCCCGAAAAGGACTGGATCGATAATGTAGACCCCGAGGCGGCCAAGGCTAGCTTCGCGTCGATCGGCGCGGAAGGCGCGTCCGACCAGGACGCCCCACCCCATCCGTTGATGCACAAAACCGAAACCGTCGACTTCGCACTGTGCGTCTCCGGCGAAATTTATCTCGTTCTCGACGATTCCGAGGTGTTGATGAAACCAGGGGACACCTGCGTTCAACGCGGCACTAACCACGCCTGGTCGAACCGGTCGGGCGAGGACTGCCACATGATGTTTGTCCTGGTGGACGGAACTTTTGAGGACTGACCAGGGCAATACTCGGAACGATCAAGGCCGTCCTTCAGGACGGCCTTTTTTATGGGGTCGTTCCCTCAACATGCCGTTAAGACAACAGCCAGCGATCCGCGGTATCGACCGACTGCAACGGCGAAAATTCCGGATGATGGAAACGGAACACGTCGACACCCCTGCTGAATGCGGTGTTTTCGCCCATGCTTTGTTCTTTGAGCTCGGCGAGCGCCGGAACCTCCCGGTTACTGGCACCTGTCTCATCGGCACCTTCTCGGTTAAGATTGGCCCATGCAATCTTTCATGGAAATTCCCGAAAAAGCGAAAACCCGGCTGCTAAACGCGACAGTTCCTTTCTGCCTAACAGACGGTTTACGCGACAACATAGAGGAAAAAGACGATGGCTTGGTTGCCCTCGATATCGGGATCGAAAATGGTCGGATCATTTCACTGACACCGGTAGGCAGCGGAACGGACACCACTTCCGACACCGTCGACCTTGATGCGTCGATGGTATGGCCGTGCTTCGCCGACGTCCACACCCATATCGACAAAGGTCATATCTGGCCGCGCAAACGCAATCCCGACGGCACGCGCGACGGTGCGCTGGCATCGACCGGGGAAGACCGGGCTGCCAACTGGTCCGCCGGCGACGTCCGTGCCCGAATGGAATTTTCTTTACGCTGCGCATATGCCCATGGCACCGGCGCCATCCGCACTCATCTCGATTCCACGCCGCCTCAACACGGTATTTCTTGGCCGGCTATTGCCGGCGTCCGCGAAGCCTGGGAAAAGCGGGTCACTATCCAAGCGGTGTGCCTAGAACCGATCTGGGGATACGCCGACACCGGTTTTGGCATCGAGATCGCGGATATGATGGTGGAATACAGCGGCATTCTAGGCGCAGTTCTTAACATTCAGGAAAACACCGACGACCTCCTTGATTTCGTTATCGGTCTCGCGATTGAACGAGGGCTGGAACTTGATTTTCATGTTGACGAGATGGGCGACCCGGAAGCGCGATCGTTCGATAACATCTGCGAAGCCCTGATCCGCAACGGATATGGCCGACCTGTTAATGTCGGCCATTGCTGTAGCTTGGCGGTCCGGACGGACGCAGAAATCCGCCGCTCCCTCGAACTCGCCACCGAGGCGGGCCTGACCGTTACCAGCCTGCCGATGTGCAACATGTTTTTGCAAGGGCGTAATGTAGGACAGACGCCGCGTTGGCGCGGCGTCACTATCCTGCACGAACTGAAGGAACGCGGGGTACCAGTCGCCATCGCCAGCGACAATGCCCGCGACCCGTTCTACGCCTATGGCGACCTCGACGCGGCAGAGGTCTTCACACAGGCGGTGCGGATCGCACAGCTCGACTATCCTGTCGGCGACTGGCCGATGGCGGTGACGCGCACTCCCGCCGACATTATGGGGCTGTCAGATACAGGCCGCCTCAAAGTCGGTGGCCCGGCGGACATGGTTATCTTCCGCGCCCGGAGCTATAGCGAGTTGCTCAGCCGGCCGCAAAGTGACCGCGTGGTGTTACGCGACGGTCATCAGATCGACACAACCCCGCCAGATTATCGGGAACTAGACGACGTTGTCGGATATTAGAAAGGCTCCATGATGACGGAAGACCCTAGGCCAGCGACTGAAGGAAACATTCCCGGCACCATCGAAAAGGCATTGGCCATCAATCTCGATCCGCTGAAATACGGCACGATCGTGGAAATCGGCGCCGGTCAGGAAGTCGCCCGATGGTTTTTTCAAGCAGGCGCCACCGCCGGAACGGTTGCGAAGACGATGTCGGCCTACGACATGAAATTCTCAGACGAGATATATGGCACGGCCGAGGGCGGACGATACGTATCGCGACCGCGCCTCGAACAGATGCTGGAACAAGAATACGATTTGATCATTTCCCGTATAGAAAAACACCGACCCGCCAATTCGCGCTTTTTTGCCTTCGCCAACACCGTCGCGGCGCAGGGCTTCAAAAAGCGCAACGAATGCCACGGCTGGATGGGCGTTCGCCTGCAGTCCGAGGCCCATGGAGAACCGAATGACATCATTCTGCATGTCCGCATGCTCAACGAAACCAATCTGGAGCAACAGGAAGCGCTCGGCATTTTGGGGGTCAACTTAATCTACGGTGCCTATACCTATACCGACGACCCCGAACGCCTACTGCGGTCGCTCATGGACAATTTGAAATCAGGGCGCGTGGAAATAGATCTCGTCGAATTCCGCGGCCCAGTTCTGGGGCAGGTTGACAATTCGCGCATGGCCCTCGAACTGGTCAAGGCGAGCCTGAGCCGCGCCATCCTGTTCAACCCCGACGGAGACGTGATAACTCCGGCGGAAGCGTTCTATAAAAAGGCCGTGCTCAGTATGCGAGGCGATTTTCAGCTACTTTCCGAAGAAGAAAAGGCCAGATTTTCCCACGCCAAAGTCAACTTCTGCGCCAAGACCGGCTGCGCCGACGAAGAAACCCTATTTCTGGCCGAAATGACCATGGCCGAAGGCGAGAATGGAGGTGACATCGATACCTCCGTTTTTCTGGATCGGGTCCAGCGTCTTAACGACGCCGGATACTTCGTTCTGATATCGGAGTTTTTCGGGGATTTCCACATCCGCCAGTATTTTTTACGTTATACAGAGAAGCCTGCAGCCATCATCACCGACGTCCGGGGATTCGAACGCATTATGAACGAGAAATTATACGATGGTCTCGACGGCGGTATTTTGGAAGGACTGGGCAAGCTATTTCCTCCAGACACCACGGCATATGTATACCCGGCCGCCGGCACCGACGGCGGTACGATTTTCGAAACTCTCACTGTCGCCGACCATCTTCGGCCGTTGGTCGATTTTCTGAGCGAACGCCGCCAAGTGGTGCCAATAGCGGACTTCAATTTTCAGGAATGATTATGTCTTAAACTAGACGCCGCTATTGTCATATACGGGATGGTCTTTGCGGTTTATCGAACTTCTGAGGGAGCCGTCTTCGTCTTCGCCATTGCCGCATCCGCCTAGCCGCATCCGCCTTATTGTCAACGTTCCGCGATCAACGCAGGCCCACAAGGGCATTGGCGCTCAGGATACGGGCCTAAATACAGATTTGTTTGTCGGTCTACCCGACGGCTAGATGTTACAGATCGCCGGAAGCGGTATGATCTGGAAAACTTAGGGAGAGATAGACATGATGAAAGAGCATCCAGTTCCGTACGAATACGACGGCAAGGCATACGAGGGCATGCTGGTCTATGACGAGAGCGTTACCGCAAAACGCCCGTCGATCTTCATGCAGCCTGACTGGCTAGGCGTCTGTTCGCACACCATCGGTATGGCGGCGGAGGCGGCGGAAAGAGACTACGTCATCCTGCTAGCCGACATGTTCGGCAAGGACTATGGCGGCGAGGGAAAGGCCCACGCGGAGCTGGGCAAGGTCGCACGCAGCAATCGGTCCAACATCAACTTTATACTGGGATGCGGCGCTGCTGCCGATGCCGCCCTAACCGTGGAGGCCGACAAACTCGGGCTGATAGACAACACCAAACGCGGCGCGATCGGGTATTGCATGGGTGGCGGCTATCTGACCGAACAGATCCGTGATGGCGCCGACTTCAGGGGGTCTGTCTTTATTCACGTCACACTGCCGATGACGGTAGCCCCTAACAGGCCATCGAACATCAAAGGCCGTGTGCTGACCATCCATGGCACCGACGACACGGTTACACCGGTGCCGCAGGTAGACGCCTTTCAGGCCGAACTGACGGCCAACGGCGTAGACTGGCAGACGATGATGTTCGGCGGCGCACCACACGGTTTCTGCGTTCACGGCGCCGCCGACGTGCTGCAACGATACGACGAAAAGCTGTGTAAACAGACCTACCGCCTAACACGGGATTTTTTCACCGATATATTTTAACGGCGTTTATATCCGTCCCGTCACCATCAACGCGAAGCCATAGGAAAGGGCCACCTCGGTAAGTCTATCAAACCTCCCGGAAGCGCCGCCATGGCCGGCGTCCATATTCATATAGAGCAGTATGTCGGTCTCGACGGTGTTGTGATGACGCAGCTTAGCCGCCCACTTGGCCGGCTCCCAGTAAGTGACGCGCGGGTCAGTGAGCCCGCCAGTCGCCAGCACATTGGGATAGGCCTTATCGGTCACGTTAGTGTAGGGACAATAACTCGCCATGTAGTCGAATGCCGCCGCATCCCGGATTGGGTCGCCCCACTCGACCCATTCGGGCGGCGTCAAAGGCAGGGTGTCATCACACATGGTATTGATCACGTCGACGAACGGAACTTCCCCCAAGATACCGGAGAATAGATCGGGTCGCATGTTGGTGACCGCTCCCATCAACATTCCACCGGCGCTGCGCCCCTGTGCCACGATGTTACCGGCGGCCGTAATGTTCCCCGCGATCAGGTGTTCGGCAACGGCTATGAAATCGAGAAATGTGTTCTTCTTGCGGTCCAGTTTGCCGTCGAGATACCAATCATAACCGTTCTCGGTACCGCCCCTTATATGGGCAATGGCATAGACGAAGCCTCGGTCGACTAAGCTGAACACATTGGGTGAAAACCCAGCCGGCATGGCATATCCATACGATCCGTAGCCGTACAGCAACAACGGCGCAGAACCGTCGAGCTCGGCGTCAGCTGAATGCAACACAGTCACTGGAACCATTGTGCCGTCATGGCTCTCCGCCATCAATCTCCGGCAAAGATAGGCCGCCGGATTGTGTCCCGACGGAATTTCCTGTTCTTTACGCAGCGTTCGTTCGCGAGTGCTCATATCGTAGTCATACACCCGCGAGGGCGTGGTTGGAGACGAATAGACAAATCTCAGCGTATCGGTTTCAAATTCATATCCCGGGGTCAGGGTGAGTTCGTATGCCTCCTCATCAAAGACGATCTCGTGCTCGATCCCATCCGTAATTGCCTGCACCACGATGCGCGGCAGTGCCTGTTCCCGTTCGAGCCTGACCAGCCAGTTGCGGAACAGAACGACGGAGCGGATCAGCCGTCCCGGCTTGTGCGGAACGACGTCGACCCAGTTTGCCGGATCGGGGTCGGCTATAGGAGCGGTGACGATGCGGAAATCGAGTGCCTCCCGGTTTGTACGGACAATCAGCGTATCGTCATGATCCGATACCTCATATGTCACGCCGGGGTCGCGAGGCCAAATCAGGTGTGGCGGCGTTACGGGGTCGTTCGCCGAAATTAGACGCACTTCCGAGGTATCGGCATGATCGTGCGTATCGATAACGACAAACCGGCCGCTTTCCGTCTTCCCAATTCCGACAAAAAACCCGGGATCCGTCTCTTCGTAAACAAGCGTATCTTCCGCCGTCGACGTGCCGATGGCATGCCGCATCACCTTGCATGGCCGATGGTTTTCATCGAGGACGGTATAGAACAAAAACGCGCCGTCAGCCGACCAGACCATGTCGCCCTGTGCGTCTATCAGTTCGTCGAACAGCATTTCGTCGGTCTCTAGATCGCGGATGCCGATCTTGCAATACTCGGACCCGTTTCGGTCTAACGCTGTGGCGAACAACCTATGATCGGGGGAATGCGCGGACCCGCCAATCGCAAAGAATTTCTCGCCTTCGGCCTCCGAATTGCCATCCAGTAATACCTCCTCATTTGCGTTGTCTTGATCCTGACGCGGCCGCCGACATAATATCGGATACTGCCCACCTTCGACGAACCTACGGTAGTAGGCCCAGTCGCCGTCCGGTATTGGCACCGACGAATCGTCTTCCTTGATCCGTGCTTTCAGTTCGGTGGCTAGTCTTTCTCGGAGTTCAGCGATGGGAGCCAAAACCTTTTCAGTCCAAGCATTTTCTGCATCCAAGTGGGAGCGGATATCAGCCTGAAGCGCGCTCGGATCCCGCATAACCCGCTGCCAATCGTCGTCTCGCAGCCAGTAATAGGGATCGTCGATCGCGCCTTCGTGGCGGTCGATGGTGTACCGTCGCCGTTCAGCAATGGGGGGCGTGGTGGTCATGGTCTACTCTTCGCAGTTCACACGTTAAATAAGCCCGAGAAAATGAAATTCACCCGAACGAGATCACAAGCCATGCAAGCGTTTTCGAAGAAACTGGTGGGCCTGGAGGGACTCGAACCCCCGACAACTCCGTTATGAGCGGAGCGTTCTAACCAGCTGAACTACAGGCCCTTACCGTTTTGAACAATCGCCCGCAAGCTGCCATCACCCAGCCGGATACGCAAGCCACATTTAAATCGGTTTCGTATTCGTAGTTGGTTCGACGTACGCGGCAATATAGAGAGCAGATCAATTTTCGAATTAACGCTCTCTAAACGCCGCATGCCGAAGCTTAAGAACCGGTGACACGAGGTAATCAAAGACTGAGCGGCTTCCGGTCTTTATATTTACTTCGGCCTGCATTCCTGGGGTTATTGGCAGCGATCCAGCGTTTTCGCCAAGAAAGCTTTTCTCTGTTTCAATCTCAACTCTAAAATAGGGAGCGCCACTAGAGTCTATTGATGTGCCGGCAGCTACATTTCTCACGTAGCCTTTCAATGATCCATACCGCAGAAAATCATACGTTTGGATCTTTACATCCGCTTCTTGCCCGACGCTGACATAGCCCACGTCTATTGGCGCTAATTTAGTTTCTATTACTAGTTGGTCTCTCAATGGCACGATTTCCATTACCGCTTCGCCCGGCTGCACCACTCCCCCAATAGTGTGTTGGCGGAGATTTTTGACGATGCCGTCTATCGGGCTTTTTAGGGAGGTTTGCTTAACAATTTCCGCAGCTGTTTCAAGTTGTTCTTTCGTCTGTGCGATTGCAATCTCAACGTTGCCTAATTCCTCGGAAACCTCTCTATTGAAATCTAGCAATTGGGTCTTTGCCCGCTGATTGGCTTCTTTGACCGCTTCTCTTGCTCTTTGAAGCGAACTTTTCAATTCAGAAATTTCGGATTTCAACTGTTCGTATTCATTTTCGAGATCAAGAGCTTCCATCCGCGTAACGAGTTTATTTTTTTCAAGATCTTTCGAGATCAAGAGACGTTTTTTTGCAAGAGATAAGCTGTTCTTCCGCCCCTGTATTCGGCTCTCCAATTCCCTTATTTCTAGGACCTTCTGCCTCGACTTTGCTTTAAGAATCCTAGTTTTTCCAATCACCTGCTCCTTACGGTTTTCAAAAGCGAGGATTTCCTTTTGAATTATTTTCTGCGTTCTAACATCTTGTTTTTTGGGTAAGAGAAACTGCTTCTTATCTAGCTCGGCCTGTAATCTCTCTCGTTTAATTCGCAGGCCATTTAGTTGAAGTTGGAGCTCCGATGACCTCACGCGATCAGCGCCAAGCCGAAGCTGGATCAGGCGAGTACCACTACTAATTTTCTGTCCTTCTTCCACCAATATTTCTGTAACTATGCCGCCTTCAAGGTGTTGAATTAATTTAACCTGACCTTGGGGGATAACCTCGCCACTCGCGACCGCAACCTCCTCTAACTCTCCTAAAAGGGCCCATACAAGTCCGGAAAGCAGCAAACCAATAATTAAAAAAGAGAAGTAGGCATCTCCTCTTGGTTTATACTTTCCAATCACGTCTTCTATTTTGCTCACTTTTCTACCACTTAGAGTTTTTATACATGGAGATGATTACCTCCCCGGGGACTTTGTGATTTTGGGTAAGACGCTCTGTCTATCCCCAGTCAAATAAATTTTTCCCTTATTGAGCACCGTAATTTGGTCCACCATTGCAAGTATCGCTGGGCTGTGGGTCACAACGATTATCGTAGAACGATTTTCTTTGGCCCGTCTTCCAAGGAAATTGATCATCATTTTTTCAGAACTTTGATCAAGGTTTGAAGTCGGCTCATCGAGCAACATTACTACTGGGCTTCCAATTAATGCTCTAGCAATCGCAATTTTCTGCCTCTGACCGACAGATAAGGAAAATCCTCCCTCGCCAATTAGGGTGCTATAGCCATTTGGAAGATCTGATATATCGGCATGAAGACCAAGTTCCTGAGCAATTTCTATGACTTCTCTGTCTGGTATTTCGTCGCAAAAGCTCGCGATATTGTCGCGTATAGAACCCGTGAATAGCGTGCAATCTTGGGGAACGTATCCGTACCAACTCGACAGTTGGGAGTGATCGAACTGTCGAATATCGGCTTCATCCCACAAAATTCGACCACCTTGCGGCTTATACAAATTCAAAACAAGTTTGAAGAGGGTAGACTTCCCACTCCCATTATTTCCGACTACCGCATGGATTTCTCCCGGTCGGAAGCTCAGGGTAATATCTTCTAGGACCTTTTTCTCATCATCGTACGAGAAATTTAATTTATCGATCTGTACTTCGCCTTTCGGGCGGTCAAACTCTAACGGGGTAGTATTTACGTGACCGCTCTCCAGATACAGATCGCGAACTCGGTCTCGGGACGAGCGAAATTGGTTGAGTGTTCGCCAAGCAATAGATAGTTGGCTAAGCGGCTGGATTACACGAGTTGCTAACATATTCGCCGCGATCAATCCGCCAATTGTCATTGTTTGATCAAGAACCGCAACCGCTCCAAAGGAGGTGAGCGCCACCGTAACACCCATTGTTAAGACCACATTTATATTTGCATACCGATCGGCGATGCGCCCCCTAGCCACCGCTTTTTGTATGCTCTCAGAATGTCTCTCCGACCAAATTGACTGCAAATACCTTCCAATATCTAAGGATTTTACAGTGATGCGATTAGAGACAATTTCCACTAATAGGTTTTCAACACCGGAACGAACATTTTGCTCTTGAAGAGCTGCTTTTTTTACAGACTTCGAGGACGACCACGCCAGCAGTGAAAACGCCAGTATTGTCCCGAGGAATACCCAGATCAGTGGCGGCGCAATCAGGTAGATAATTAGGATAAATATTACGGAGAAGGGAATATCAATGAAAAGAATGATAGTCGCACCGCCAACGAAGTTGCGAATATGCGCTAAGTCACGAAAAATATTTTGCCAATATGACGAGGGCCGGCTTTCGAGTTTATTTAAATTTAGGTGTGAAAAACGATTGAAAATCTCTTTCCCAAGCCGGCCGTCAATTTTTAGGGATATAAATTGGAGTAAACGACTTCTCGCCTGTCTAAGAAAGAAATCAAAAGAAAGAGCTATCAAAACGCCAACAATAAGCGCCTTCAAAGTATCAAGGCCGGATTGGAAAACGACCCGATCATATACCTGGAGAACGAAAATCGGAGTTGCTAGCGCGAGAATATTGATAAAAAGAGAATACGTTATGACTCGGATTATATCCCGATCTGATAATTTTACGGTCGAGACGAGCCAGGCGGGTAATCCGAGCATTAGGGCCCCTAAACGAGCACGATATCGTTAGCGACTATATCATTAGAAGCCGAGGCATTTCCGTGGTTAAGCAAAATTGTATAACCAGCGGATGACCCATTATCGTCATAGATAAGTGCCGCATCCGACTGAGAGTAGATCAGCACGGGATTGGAAGAGGAAAATTCGCCTAACGTGCTATTGGTGCCATCGTAACCAGCGTTGATCACTTCGAAATTGACACCATTGCTGATCGAGTTAAATCCGAATCCCTCTTTTGAGAGGCTAATTTTATCGGTGCCGGATAAAAAGTCGGCTACCGTGTCCCCGTTATTGCTACCTACCGAGCCATTTGAGGTTCGGACATCGCCATCTGATGAGCGAACATAGGCAAATGTGTCTGCCCCGCCATTTCCTCGCAGCGTGTCCGTTCCGCCGGATCCAGTAAGCGTCTCAGCATTAGAGCCACCAGTTATAGAATCGGCGGAAGACGACCCAGTTATACCCTCGATATTCGAAAAACTATCGGTTTCAGCCGTACCGGAGATCGTTACGTTACCTGAGCCGAAGTCTGCAGTGATCGCATTAGAATTACGGTAGTCGAGCGTATCGTTACCATTTCCGCCGTTGTAGGTGTCGCTTCCGCCTCCAGCTATAATCGTGTCGTCGCCATCTCCCGCGGAAACTACGTCGCTCCCACCAAGGTCAAAAATTGTGTCATTTCCGTTGCCGGTCGAGATGTTATCGGCGCTATCCGTAGCGACAATCATGTCGTTCGCTGCGCTATTTGTCGAAGTTCCGTTTTGGAACGACGTGAAAAACGTTTTTGTAACTGAGGCACCGGCTGCGATGTCCCCAAAATCGAGAGTAAGCGTTATTGCCTGATCCACTTGGGATCCGCCGCGATCGACTGGCGAATTAAATGCGGAGGCCGCAAAGGCATCATTATTGGTAAAGCCAAAATTGGACGCTCTGGCGGAACCATCGGTAGAGATAAGGTTGACCGCGATTTGTGAAGTCGGACCCTTTGCTTGTGAAATTGCTGTAACATTGTTGCCGCTTGGTTGCGATAGGACATCGTTTCGTGTTTGAAAGGTCCCAAAGAAATCAAAATCTTGGTCGGGATCCATCGTCCTCATATAACGAACGTCTTCCAAAAGTACCGAACCGCTATTTTCAATGGTAACTGTGGTTTTGAAAAAACTATCGTTTCTGTCGAGAGAAATTACCTGTTTGAACGTGACTGCGCTGCTTGACCCAGCTGTAAAAGTAGACGTCGTTTCTGCGCTAAGAGTTGAACCGGAAGATGTGGTCACTGTCCCCGCATTAATTTGGTTGGAAGATGACCCGCGGTCCTGCACAAAATTTTGGGCGGCACCACTAATTTTTAATCCGACTACGTAGCCCTCCACTGGAGAGCCGGGATTAAAGAAATCTCCGGACCTGCCGGACGGGTTGTTCGCGGAGAATCCTATTGGGTCAAAAATAATAGATATAGCATTTGGAGTTGATGCTCCGGCCGGGGCAACACCTTGGCTACCCAATGAACCTGCCTCCGCAATTCCCAATTCTATAAATTCGCCGATGAGGAAAGTGTCACTTGCGACGGCTACACCACCGGACGGACTCGACGGGGGGCCAGCGGCGAATACTGGTTCAATAAACCGAACGGGCTCCACAAAACCGAACACTGGCTCCACAAAAAACGGATCCGGACCAAATCCAAACCCTCCAAACAACGGATCCGGTCCCCCGAAGAATGGATCCGGTCCCCCGAAGAATGGATCCGGTCCCCCGAAGAATGGATCCGGTCCCCCAAAGAATGGATCCGGTCCCCCAAAGAATGGATCCGGTCCCCCAAAGAATGGATCCGGTCCCCCAAAGAATGGATCCGGTCCGAATCCGGGTGACGGTCCAAAGCCGGGGGACGGACCAAAGCCGGGAGACGGGCCAAAGCCGGGAGACGGGCCAAAGCCGGGGGACGGACCAAAGCCGGGGGACGGGCCAAAGCCTGGTGCAGATCCACCAATACCGAGCGGCGGGGTGCCGCTAAACCCCGGTGGGCCGCCTTCAAAGCCAGGGGGTGGGGCACCGCCAGGGCCAAACCCCGGTGGGCCGCCTTCAAAGCCAGGGGGTGGGGCACCGCCAGGGCCAAACCCCGGTGGGCCGCCTTCAAAGCCAGGGGGTGGGGCACCG
>JAYYZV010000139.1:0-9801 GCA_036339975.1 Pseudomonadota bacterium
CGGCCGAACTATTGAAGGCGGCGGATGCTGATCTTTTCCATCGAGGCCCAGATTCCGGCGGTCACATCAATGAAGACGGCCGCGCCATTGTATTCAGGCGTCTCTCAATTATGGACCCGACCGAAGCTTCCGATCAGCCGCTGAGCGATAGGAGCGGACAGGTTACCCTCTTCTTCAATGGAGAGATCTATAACTTCCGAGAATTGAAGTCGGAACTCCAAGCTGCGGGAGTCGTGTTCGAGACGTCCGGAGATTCAGAGGTCGTGCTGCAAGGCTATAAAACGTGGGGTAAAGAGGTCCTCAATCGGTTGGAGGGGATGTTCGCCCTCGGCATTCTCGACCGTACGCGGAACGTGGCGTTGGTCGCGAGGGACCCGCTTGGGATTAAGCCGCTGTATATGGCGCGTCGCAATAAACTCAGCGCTTTCGCCAGCGAGGTGAGGCCACTACGCCACGTTGTCGAGTTGGCCGTCGATGGCAATGCAATTGCGGAATTATTGACGTTTGGCTGGGCGGCGGGCCGTCAATCGAATTATCACGGCATTGACCGCGTTCCCGGCGGCATCCTGATTGAAATTGACCTTTCGAGCGGCGACGTGGTCGAACGGCGTTACTGCGACCCGCTCGAGACCTTAACGTCAGCAGAGGAGGCAAAGGAGGCGGACGCCCATGAAGCCTTACTGAAGTCCGTGAGCACGCATTTGAAGAGTGACGTTGGGTACGGTGCGCAGCTGTCCGGCGGCGTGGACTCCAGCCTAATTGTCGCCCTCGCCGCGGCCGAGAGTGGAAGCTCTCTCCAGACCTACGCCGTTGGCTTAGAAGACAAGGCTTACGATGAAGGAGAATACCGGCAAGCGCTTATCGGTAAGTACGATGTCTCGCACAGCGAGTTGCCGTTCGATGGCGAACGTTTTGCGGACGCATTGCCGTCGGCGATACGTGCGATGGAAGGGCCGGTACCCCATGGAGGGTGCGTCGCATTGTATGCCCTCTGCCGTGAGATTCGTAAGAAGAACAAAGTGGTTCTAACCGGTGAAGGCGCGGACGAGATGTTCGGTGGATACATCCGATACGCGCTTTATCGAAAACTGATGTGGCAGGAGCGGATTGACCGTTTGATACCGGATTGGGCCGCGGTCCCGGATTTGTGGCCGATGAAGGGCGTACGCAGATTGCGCGGTCGGGACTATGCCGCCTATGCGTCTATGTCTGAGAACCTGAGTGCCCTGGGTGCCGTTTTCCCTGGTTTCCTTCCATCCCCGCCCGGTCAGAGGGAAGCCGACTCTGCGCGGTTTTCCGATTTCCGCGATCGGCTATTCGCGGTGGATCAGACTGCTTATCTGGAGTCGTTGCTTGTTCGTCAGGACAAGATGAGTATTGCGCATTCGGTGGAAGCTCGTGTTCCTTTTGTACACATGCCGCTATTACAGGTGGTCAATGCCTTGCCGCGTCAGCTGCGGACGCCGGGGCGTGTCACGAAACCCGTCTTGAAACGTCTTGCAGATCAGTTCCTGCCGCACAATCTCGTTCATCGAAGGAAAGTCGGGTTAACGCTGCCTTATGATAAATGGATTTCGGAGGAGCGTGCCCTTGGGCGATATCTCGACGACCTAACAAGTTCGAATGGCAGGTTGCGCGCTTATGCCGAGCCGGCTCGTTTGGACGCAGCCGTTGATGCTTTTCGTCGTGGTGAGCGACAGTCGATACCGCGGCTTTTCTCGCTCATAAATATTGAGTTGTGGCTGAGGTCCGCGGTTTCGGCATAACGGCCGGCGAACACGTACTATCGCTTCACGGAGACGGTATCGATCTGGACGAGGTTTCTTAGGACGACACTCGCCGCACTGCCAATGACCGGTAGCTTGAGCACAGCAGTAATTAGGCGGCGTAGACGCACGGGCCCGTCGTAATAAGCTTCATTCACGGGCTGCATCAAACGTTCTAGCGTTATGTCGCTTACGTTACCGAAAAGCCCTTTCATCTGTCTTCGATGGGCCCAAGGCCAACGCAGAAACAGCTGTGTTCGCTCCGTTTTTGTCGCGCGGTTCATTAATGACAAAGCAGCGATGAACAATGAATGTGGTAGATAATCGAGAAACCAAGTTCGCGAGTGAGATTCGAATGGGACCAAACGATGGGGAACCTGGTGATACGCAATCCCATCTTGGCGCAAGACCCGATACTCTTCCCGATAGTACGGCACCAATAGTTGCGGCGAGACATGTTCGAGCACTTGCTGGCTAAATATAATGTCGAACGAATCCGCTGAGAATGGAAGGGTCTCCCCATTATATCCCCAGAAGCGCTGACCTTCGAGCTTGAGCTCGGATTTGGCGAGATAGTTCCATCGGACGGCAGCGCCGTTTACATCGACCCCGTAGATGTTGCGATAGCCGGAAGCGGCAAGAAAGAGTAGCGTCAATCCGCCGCCGCATCCGTGATCAAGAATAGCGATCTCTTCCTTTGGCTTTTCTTGGGAGAGATCGTTCAACAAACGTAGCAGTGTCTTGAGATGGTAGGGCGTAGTTGTGGCTGCCTCGGCAACAACACTTTGAAAGGCGCTCCATTTTTGGCCGATTGGATCTGCATCATCGCAGGCAGTGCTTAGTTCATTGAAGTATTCAGCTATTTTTGGCCAGCTCATGGTGAACTCCTAGTCGGTCCCCAAACCAATACCGGATTTGCGTTACGTGTAACCGCGGTGTTTAACGGCGTAGGTGTTGCCAAAATTCAATTTCTGGAATGCAGAGTTCCAGTTTCCGTAGCCCGGTAACATCGTGATATCCATAATAAGTACTCGTTCGGCGTCAAGAAATTAATTCACCGCTTACGTCGTAATACAAATTACCGCGCGACCAACAGAACAATGAGTGTGTTGCGAATTCACTGTTGTGATAAGCATACCTGCAATCTCTCGTAAGGAACTGGTTAAGCATGAAGAAAGTAGGCGTTACTGGCGCTGGATATTGGGTTCGAAACTTAGCTCGAAACCTTAACGCGCTGGATGCACTGGCGGCTTTTTGTGATCCGAACGAGGGAACGCGTAAGTCTATCAGAGAACAATATCCGGACGCTCGGCAATACGAAAAAGTTTCGGAACTCTTCGCAGATTCCTCTATCGACGCTGTGGCAATTGCGGTTCCTGCGTTAACCCATGGCTCGTTGGTGCGGGAAGCGATACGCGCGGAGAAGGACGTCTTTGTCGAGAAGCCGTTGTGCCTTGATCTCCACGAAGCGAAAGAGCTCAAGCAATCGGCCGACGAAGCCGGACTTGTGTTAATAGTCGGGCACTTATTGCTGTATCATCCGGCCTTCACGTCGTTACAGACTGCAGTCCGGCAGGGTTTGATAGGGAAACGCCGCTATATCTATTCAACCCGGCTGTCACTTGGAAAGATACGTCGTGAAGAGAATGCCCTTTGGTCGTTCGCACCAAACGACATTACCATGATACTAGCACTTACTGAGCAGATGCCGGTCGAGATCGTCGCGAACGGTACGGCGTATCTGAGTCAAGGCGTCGCCGACACGACGTTGTCCCACTTTACATTCTCAGAGAACCTTCAGGCGCACATATTTGTTTCCTGGCTGCATCCTTTTAAAGACCGTCGAATGATTGTCGTCGGTAGCGAAGGCATGATTGTTTTAGATGACGTCCGAGACGGAGCGGAAAAATTGATGCACTATCTGCAATCGTATTTCCAAAAACGATCGTCGCGTTCGCACCGCGCTGAAGGAAATTTTGTAATTCACCGGCGAAAAAAGAGTCTCGGAGTGGGAAGCGATGGCTGATGCGCGTAGGGCGTTCAATCTTGATTTTGTGAATGGCGGCGATGTGTCGCTAACAAACGGTCTTCTAGATCGTTTGAGTGAAAATTCTCAAATGTTCAACAATTGAAACGAAAGAGTTACCTGTCTGTTATGGAGTTTTTTTTGGCTCCGGATTTGCACGCGCCGACAGGCCGCGGAGCCTGGGTTTTCGAGTAAGGTGGGCCTGACGATGGCTAAGACAGAGTTCAATATATCAGCGTACGAAATTTTACTACGGCAGTTTCTCGAGCTGGGTTATCGAACCGTTTCCTACGACACCGTCGAAAGTCAAAAGAGACATTTAATTTTGCGGCACGATCTGGATATGTCTATTCAAGCCGCAGTCCCTGTGGCGCAAGTAGAACGGAAACTTGGTCTGATTGCTTCGTATTTCGTACTTCTACGGACTGAAATGTATAATCCGTTCTCGAAAAGGAATAGAGACGATCTTCTTGCATTGATCGACCTTGGCCACGATGTAGGGCTTCATTTTGACACGTCGTTATATCAAGACGATGCGGAGATGTTAGAGAATGCGGTTGAGGTGGAATGCCAGTCTTTAGAAAATTTACTCCAGCGAAGAGTGTCCGTAATCAGTTTTCATAGGCCAGCGAAATCGCTGTTGGGCAAGCGCGGTTCAATCGCGGGTCGAATGCAGACCTATCAACCTGAATTCTTTGAAGAAATTGGATATTGCTCGGACTCTCGAGGCGGGTGGCATTTTGGGCCCCCTTTGTCCAACAAAGCGATTGTGGAGCGGCGGGCGATGCAGCTACTTACCCATCCAGTGTGGTGGTGCGCCCCAGGCGAGAATGCCGTGGAAAAGCTTGATTGGTTTGTTGGCCAAAAGCAAGAACTGCTCCAATACGAGTTGGCGCTTAACTGCGAACCATATCGAGAGGTGTTCAAAGGTGAGCTACCGAGCCTTAGTTCATTGGGACGAAATTCATGACTAGTGCGATGTATATTCTTGGAGTCCATGACGGTCACAACTGCGGAGCGACACTTATCTGCGACGGTCAGGTTGTTGCATCGGTTTCCGAAGAACGGCTAACCCGTCGGAAGAATGAGGTCGGTTATCCTAAGCACGCGATCGAGGATGTGCTTCGGATTGGTGGAATCGAGTCGTCGCAGCTTTCGGAGGTCGTCTACGCATCTTTGTTCATGCATTCGAACCAATACCTCACCGAACTGGACGGCTGGTACAAAGTAGGACTTGCTCAACAGCGTGAAAAGGAAGCCAGTCCGGACGAATATGGCAAAATCATTTTCAACGAGCGAAAGCGCGAGAGGATCGAAGTCGCGGCGCGTCATCTTGGCATCCCCGAATCGAAAATTAATTTCATTGAACATCATCTCGCCCATTTGGCTGCGGCGTATTACACGGCACCCAAATTTGCCTCGGGACAACCGGTTCTGGGATTAACCTGTGACGGGGCTGGTGACGGATTGTGCGCGACGGTCTCTCGTTGCATCGACAATACCATTGAGCGCTTGGCCGCTACTGACAGGCATGCATCGCTTGGTAAGATTTATTCTCGGGTGACATTCTTGCTTGGTATGACCCCGTGGGAGCACGAATATAAGTTGATGGGGCTGGCACCCTACGCAGACCCGGACCGATCTGAAAGTGCGGCAGGGAAACTGCGTGAGTTGCTAAAGGTGCGCGCGGACGGGTTGGGCTTCGAACAAGTAGGTGAGCTATCAACCAACTATTGCTATGAATTTTTGCGTGATGCGTTCGAACGAATCCGGTTCGATACGATCGCCGGCGCGACTCAATTGTTCACCGAAGAAATGCTGGTGGAATGGGTTCGCGGCACCATTAAGAAAACCGGCCTTACAGATATCGTTGCGGGTGGCGGTGTGTTTATGAACGTGAAGGCAAACATGTTAATTGCCGCACTACCTGAAGTGACGTCTTTCTACGTAATGCCGAGTGCAGCGGATGAATCGCTGTCGATAGGCGCTGCGCTCCATCGATACTATCAGTTGGCCGATGAAACCGGTCATCAGGAAAGCCAGCTCACCCATTTGTATCTGGGCGGTGATTATGCTCGGCAAGACGAGAACGAGGCCATTGAACGAATTCGTTCGACGGATGACGTTGAGGTCTGCGAGCCGAACAATATCAATGCCGCGATTGCGAACCTTTTGGCTCAAGGTGAAATTGTCGCAAATTGTAGAGGGCGGATGGAGTGGGGCGCGCGAGCGCTTGGAAACAGGAGTATTCTGACCAGCGCTGAAAATTATCGCAGTGTCGATACCATCAATCAGATGATCAAGATGCGAGATTTTTGGATGCCGTTTGCGCCATCAATTCGCGAGGAAGCCGCCGATCGTTATTTCGATGACCCAAAAGATATGAAGCCTTGGTTTATGACGTTCGGATTTCCGTCCAAGGCTGAAACTTATCCGGATTTGATTGCCGGTTCGCACCCGAGGGATCGGACAATTCGTCCGCAGGTCGTCACCAAGACGGCCAACTCTGCTTATCACGAAGTTATATCGGCGTTTGAAGACGCAACCGGGCGCGGGGTTATCTTGAATACATCTTTCAATCTGCATGGTGAGCCGATCGTCTACAGCCCAAGTGACGCAGGTCGGGTCTTTGTCAAATCCGGCCTACGGCATTTGGCTCTCGATAACACGCTAATTAGCAAGCGATAGCCTTGGCTAGGACATTGATTCTCGAACGTCGGCTTTGCCACCTTCAAATTTGTCGATTTGAAGCGTGTCGGTAAACACTGATCCAAATTCTTAAGATGTTGCGCGTCGAATTACAGCTGAAGAAAGAATACGTTTGGCGAAAATCCACGTTCGGGTCCACGACCGTATGGTTTCGCGGATATGTGAACGGCGTATCGAGAGATGTGATCGTTGCTGAGGCGGCGCGTCAGACCGTTCAATCGTTGTCCGAATGGCTGGGAAATATCGACGGCCATTTTGCGATCGTCGCGCAAAGTCCGAGCTTTTTCTTCGCGGCTGCTGATCGAATTGGTTCCTGCCCGCTTCTTTGGTCGTTAACTGGCGATAGCCTGTTCGTCAGCGATAGCGGCCCCGCTGTCGAAGAGAAGTTGGGTCTCGGTCCTTCATCTGTCGACCATGAAGTGGCTTCGGCGTTTGCGCTTTCCGGATACTCGATCGCCGACAGAACAATTTATTATGGGGTCAAGCTTCTGGGGCCGGGTGACTATGTTTGGATGGACGAGCATGCGCACGGCTTTGAAACCTACGCGACTTGGCGACCTGCCGAAGGGATTGATTCGGCCAGCTATCTGCCTGCGGGATTAAATAATTTGCACGAGCGCTTGTTCGACAAGCTGGTCTCATCGCTCGATGGCCGACCCGTCGTCGTGCCGCTATCCGCAGGCTTGGATTCCCGATTCATCGCCTCAGGGCTGAAGCAATGGGGACATGACAACGTCGTATGCGTTTCCTATGGCATTCCGGGCAATCCGGAAGCTGAGGTTGCCCGTTCCGTCGCCGAAAGACTGGGCTATGAATGGCATTTCATCCCGTACTCTAACCGGCTGTTTCGTCAAGCGTATTATTCAAATGACTATGCGGAATACGTGCGCTTCTCGGATACGCTGTCGAGCATTCATTTTGTCGGCGAGTATCTCATGATGACTTTACTAAAGGAGGCCGGTCATCTCGATGAGAGGGCAATTATCATAAACGGGCAATCCGGTGATTTTATCACCGGCAATCATATCCCGGCGGCATTACTTGATGATGATCGTGATCCGACGCAGCGCCTGGAAACAATTGTCTCTGCCCTGGTCGAGAAGCATTACAAGTTATGGAGTTCGCTCAAGAAAGAACCTCATATCTCTCGGATTGAGACGATGCTGGAAAACGAAATCGATCACCTTGGCGGACTGCCGGATCAGCAACGGGCGGACTATGGCCTTTATGAGCATTTGGAGTTTGTGAACCGTCAATCGAAATATGTTATCGGCAGTGTACGGACCTATGAATATTTCGGTCACGAGTGGCGCCTGCCGTTGTGGGATGTAGAGTATTTGGACTACTGGGAACATGCGCCGCTCAGTGAGAAGGCGCACCAGTCGCTTTATAAAAAAACCTTATCGGCGACTAACTGGGGCGGCGTTTGGAGCGATATTGAAGTTAATCCGCTTCGGATTTCCCCCAAATGGATTATTCCGGTTCGTTTCTGCTTCAAAATTCTCTTCGCACCGTTCGGCCGGGCGGCGTGGCATCGTTTTGAGCGCCGATTTCTCGATTATTTCATGGCGACGACATGCAGTTATGCACCATGGCGATACCTTGATGTCGTCAATGACGAACGCCGGCCCTTCAATGCCTTGGCCTTATACATTGAGTGCTATCTTCGGGATAAAGGTGTGTCTTGGAATGGTCTGCCTGCTCGGTCGATGTCGGATCGATGAATTGAGGCTGCTTTGAAACAGTCACCGACTTCTTTGACGTTCGCCTTTTTTAGAGAGTAGTTACGATGGTTTTTAATAACGTGACTCCGTGCGTATGAATTGGCAATCGACGACAGGCAACCAGGTGGCCGAATTGATTGGCGCCGAACTTCATGGCGATAGTCATGAACTGGTTCGACCGGCGGCGATTTGGGATGCGGATGGCGGAAGCCTTTGCTTTTTGGTTATGGAACCGAGCTGGGGCGACGATATCTATAAGCGACCGGGGCTGGTAATTGCATCTCCTGAAATTGTGGAGGTGCTGCGCAATGAGAATTGCGCCGCGATCGGGCATGAAGCGCCGAAGTTTGCCTTTTGCAAAGCTGTGCACACTCTTATGCGTCCGCCGGTACAGCCGGGCATTCACGAATCTGCCATCCTTGGGCCGGACGTTAAACTTGGCGAAGACGTTTCAATCGGTCCATTTTGCGTGCTGCAAGGCCAGACAGAATTGGGCGATGGTGTTGTCCTGGAAGCGGGTGTCACTCTGTACAATTCAGTCGCTATTGGCTCCGGGACGACAATCCGATCGGGTGCCCGCATTGGCTACGATCCGTTTTCGTTCGGAGTTGCGGCGGATGGAGAAGGCTACCCGTTTCCCGCCTATGGCGGGGTGAAGATCGGTTCGTTCGTGGAAATTTTCCACAACGTAAGCATTGCGCGGGGAAACGCCGGCGACACGGTTCTTTCTGACTGGGTGAGAGTCGGAAATAACGCGCATATCGGCAACACGGCGGAGATCGGTATCGGTGCCATGGTATGCGCGCAAACGGATATTTCCGCCGAAGTACGTATCGGCCGTCGCTGCTGGATCGGCCAGAGTGCGGCAATACGCCAGAAACTGGAGATTGGTAACAATACGACCGTTGGAATGGGGGCCGTCGTTGTCGAAAACGTGCCTTCTGACGTAACGGTTACCGGTGTGCCCGCCCGAGCCTGGGACAGGTTTGGCGCTTAGCATGTGCGGCATCGTCGGAACAGTTAGATTGATGCCCGAATCCTCGACGGAAGATTTCCGGCGACAGACTGAGCAGTGGCTTTCGCAATGCGATCGTCTTCTCTTTCATCGAGGGCCGGATTCTGGTGGAACTATCATCGAGGAGCGCGTTGCCGTCGGCGCGCGGAGGTTGCGCATTCACGATCTTTCGATGTCTGCGGATCAACCATTCGAGGGGCAAGACGGTCGAATTTCGCTCGTCTATAACGGCGCGATATTTAATTTTCGCGATCTTCGTCGCGAGCTGGAGAGCGAGGGCTATACATTCACAACGGATGGCGATACCGAAGTTATTGCGACCGGTTACGCGGCTTGGGGCGAGAGTGTATTCGCCCGCTTCGACGGAATGTTCGCCGTCGCAATTCTTGATCGAGCGCGCAAGCGATTAGTCTTATCGCGCGACAAGCTCGGTATCAAACCGCTTTTCCTATTTCGAAATGAGAAATTCTGGGCTTTTTCGTCCGAGATTAAGCCTTTGTTGGCGCATTCGGAGATTCCCAGGGAAGTAAATCGGGAAGCTGTTTCAGAGCAGCTGGCATT
>JAYYZV010000140.1:0-4034 GCA_036339975.1 Pseudomonadota bacterium
GGGTAATTTTCGGATACTTCGTCGCAACTCGAACATGGCTCCAACGTCGAGGATTATCCTTTTCCCGAAACTCTTTAGATTCCGCGACAACCATCCGGCAAGCTCCGATGCGGAGGTCAAGCGGCGCATAAACCTCGGGAAAGTCGAACTCTAAAAGCACATCGCGGCCCGCGATACCGATTTGGGCAGCGCCGAAGGCTACAAATGTTGCAATATCGAAGGATCGAACCTTTAAGATAGTCAGGTTCGGGATATTAGATGCGAATTCTAGTTTTCGTTCCTGCTTGTCATGAAACGCTGGTTCCGGCTCAACACCAGCTTCCGCCATTAATGGTATGAGTTCCTCTAGAATTCGTCCCCGCGGTACCGCCAGACGCAGATTTTCATTAGCAGCAGTCATACTGTTCTCCTGCGACAAAACCGGGACCCGAAAACTCAGTTGTCCTCCCCATGCCCGGGACGCCATTGAGTGGGCCAAGCTTCACCAAAGTCTTCCGCGTAGCAGAGAACCGACCCAATTTCGAGCCTGATCGTCGCGCCACCGGCAAAAAGCAAGTCTACATACTCTTTAGTCGCCTCTAGCGCCAGTAAATCAAGTATTTCTCCGCGTTTCGACTGATCAAAATTTTTTCGCCTTACCCCGGTAACTTTCTCGAATATAAGCCCACAACGGACCCGCTCGTATATCGCCCCCGCAATCCTTTCCTCGCCAGCGTCTTCCCAACAGAATCTGTGAGCCACAAGTGCAAACCGCTTTTCGCTAGCCAAATAAATCATCTCGCTGGCCGGCACCACGGCATCCTGAAGCAGCGTTGACAAAACAACGATGTCCTCTTGATCAGCAGCCGATAGTTTCAGCAATTTATCAGGCATCGGTCTCCGGGCTCTATTCTTCTGACCGCCGTTCTATCAGTGCGCCGCAGGCGGCAAGCTTCTCCTCAATCCGCTCGTAACCTCGGTCCAGATGATAAACACGTCGTATCACCGTTTCCCCAGCTGCCGCAAGTGCCGCCAAAATCAATGATGAGGAAGCGCGTAGGTCAGTTGCCATAACCTCTGCGCCGGTAAGGTGATCGACCCCTCGAACCATCGCGGACGCTCCGTGCACGTTGACGTTCGCTCCCATACGAGACAGCTCCGGCACGTGCATGAACCGGTTTTCAAAAATGGTTTCCGTAATCATGGCGGCACCGTTCGCAACCGACATCATCGCCATGATTTGCGCCTGCAAGTCGGTCGGAAACCCTGGAAACGGCTCCGTCATGACGTCAACACCTCGAAGACCAGATCTATCCAGGCTAACCTTCGTACCTTCTGGCACATCTTGGAGTACCAATCCTGCCCGCGACAGTGTTTTAAAAACTGCTTCGAGAAGTTCGGACGGGATGCCTCTCAGAGTAAGCTCTCCACCAGTGATCGCCGCAGCCATGGCGTATGTCCCAGCCTCAATCCGGTCCCCTACGACTGAATGTTCCGCTGCCGACAAGCTATCCACGCCTTGTATCGTAAGGGTATCGGTACCGATACCGTCAATCTTCGCACCCATAGCGACCAAGCAATGCGCCAGATCAGTCACTTCCGGCTCCCGCGCAGCATTCGTCAGCACGCTCTCGCCTCTCGCCAAGCAGGCAGCCATCATGATGTTTTCGGTGGCACCCACTGAAACAAAAGGAAAGATTACTTTTTCACCGAACAGGCCGTTGGGTGCCCGCGCGGTCATGTACCCTCCCTCCAGTTCTATCTCGGCCCCGAGACTCTCCAACCCCTGAATGTGCAGGTCTACCGGTCGTGTGCCGATCGCACACCCGCCCGGGAGGGAGACCTTCGCTTCACCGAAACGCGTCAGCAGCGGGCCGAGCACCAGAACCGATGCCCTCATGCGGCGGACGAGGTTGTATGGCGCAACGGTATTGTTGACGTTCACACCATCGAAAACCATTACCGGTCTTTTGTTGTCGTCATAGGTATCGCGAATTTCGACACCATGCTGTGTTAGCAGTTTAGACATGGTGAATATATCGGCGAGGCGCGGTAAATTTTTAAGCGTGAGCGGCTCTGGGCTGAGAAGACTGGCCGCCATAAGCGGGAGCGCCGCATTCTTCGCCCCGCTAATAGCAATCTCACCCTTGAGCGGCGTCCCGCCTTGAATCACTATCTCGTCCATTATATTTATTCAATCCGCCGCTTGAATTTACCTAACGCGACAAGGTTGCGTCTAAACATTCAATATCTTTTAAATAAATCTATATCCTGCCGAGCTTCGTTAATGACCAGAACTCTCGCCGCAATCTAAGGCCTTTGATGCGTTGTCTGCCACGTCCGGGTCGACTTGGCCACTGTCCTCGCGCTGGCGTGCCTGCTCCTTACGCCGCTGCAAATTTGCCCGCAAAGCTTCGGCCTGACGGGCCCGGCGTTTTTCTTCGCTAGTCAAAGGACATTTATCTTTTTTTTTCATCAGGACATTATACCGCAAAGTCGCACAGATGCAGTTGACATTTTATCGGCCAATGGCATTGTGCGCCGCTCTCGGGATGCCGCCGTAGCTCAGGGGTAGAGCGCACCCTTGGTAAGGGTGAGGCCGTGAGTTCAATTCTCACCGGCGGCACCATTAACCCGCTTCAGAACAGCTTTTTTTGCTGTTTGTTTGAGTCCGCGGATTTAACGAAATTAGAATTTTCGCTATTATGTGAATACAAATTGAATAAAAGCTCTGCGAGTATTTTACGTTTCTGTTCCGTTTTCATATGAGAAATACGGCGTCAGTCTTGAACTTAACCGCAATGTCCTAGACTAAGACCACCCGTCCAATATATTGATTGCATGGGCTTGGGCAACGGGCGAAGCCAAACTGCTTTGAATGCCTGTCCCTCTTATTTCAGAACCGGGATCCAATTATGACTGAAGCCTCCATGTTTTCTCCCTTCACTATGCGCGGAATGACGGTAAACAACCGGCTGGTCATGTCACCGATGTGCCAGTACTCAGCAGTCGACGGTACGGTCAATGACTGGCACCTAGTCCACCTTGGAAGCCGCGCTATGGGAGGAACGGGGTTAGTTATTACCGAGATGACGGATATCTCACCAGAGGGGCGCATTTCGAAGGGATGTGCCGGGATGTACAAACCGGAGCATGTAGACGCTTGGAGTAGAGTTGTAGATTTCGTACACGCACATTCTGATGCCAAGATCGCCGTTCAGCTTGCCCATGCCGGCCGCAAGGCGGGATGCGAGCTTTCCTGGAACGGCGGCGGACCACTTCCGGCAGACCAAGCTTGGGATATCCTCGCACCTTCAGCGATACCATTTTCGACGGTTAGCCAGATTCCACTCCAGATGACGGAAGAGGACATAGCCCGCCTAGTTGCGGCATTCGCGCAGGGTGCTCGCTGGGCGAACGATGCCGGTTTTGACATGATCGAAATTCATGGCGGACACGGGTATCTAATTTCAAGTTTCATTTCCCCTCTATCGAATAAAAGGAACGACGAATACGGCGGTCCGCTCGAAAACCGCATGCGCTTTCCGTTAGCCGTATTTCGCGCAATTCGGGACAACTGGCCTAAGGAAAAACCCATATCAATGCGTATATCCGCATATGACTGGGTTGACGGCGGCACCGAAGTTAATGACGCAGTTGAAATCGCCAAACTATTGAAGCAAGCCGGGATCGATATCATTGATGTATCGAGCGGCAACGTAACCGACGCACCCCGCCCTCGGGTCGAAGGGCTATTCCAGACCCCGTTCAGCGAACGCGTCCGAAACGAAGCCTTAATCCCAACGATGACGGTGGGAAACGTGGGTGGCCCGCAGCAGATTAACGAAGTCATCGCGCAGGGGCGCGCTGACCTATGTTGTATGGCAAAAGGTCAGCTTTTCGACCCATACTTTGCCCATCATTCGGCCCGGTCTCTGGGAATTGATGATTATGCGTGGCCGAAACAATATCGGGCGGCCGAATTTTTCAATCCAGTGGACTGATTTCTCTTCCATACGGCCTGGTATGTAGTTTTCCACGAACTGTTCGTTGTT
>JAYYZV010000141.1:0-12805 GCA_036339975.1 Pseudomonadota bacterium
GAAATTGATATCAACGGGGATGCACCAAATATTCAGGTTCGCCGAATGATGGACGAACTAATCGCTACTGAACAGGCCGAGTTAGCCAGAGGCTAACATAGAACTTAAGCAGGATGACGATGACGGCGACGATCGAAATCAATCCGCTTAGTGCGGTAATGGGCGCAGAAATCATCGGTGTCGATTTAAATCGACTAAATGATGCTACCTTTGAGCTGATCAATGATGCCTATCTCAAATATCAGGTCCTGTGCTTGCGAAGCCAGAAATTAGATCCTGATGCAATGGTTGAGTTTTCAGAGCGCTTCGGCGAAGTTTTGCCGCATGACAACCTAAAGTTCACTTTGAAGTCCAACCCTAAGATCTTGGTGCTGAGCAATGACGTCGACGACGAAGGCAATCAGATAGGCGTTATTGATGCAGGCGACGCGTGGCATTCCGATCACCAGTTCAAGGTCCATCCTGCCAATTGCACAATCCTTTATTCGCTCAAAAATCCCTCGCAGGGTGGGTTCACTGACTTTACAAATATGTACGCGGCCTATGACGCGTTGCCAAGAAATACGAAAGAAAGCATTTCAGATTTGCGCGGCCATCATTCGATCAGCAAACTGAAAAATAAGCGTGTTGAGATTTCTGGTGCCCGGAATGATGCCGTCGAATTCTACAGGCGGCAGGAACTTGAAATCCCGGACGTCGAACATCCACTTGTCAGGACGCACCCTGTAACCGGCCGCAAGAGCCTCTATTGCTCGCCGCGTTTCACTATTGGACTGGATGGCAATGGGCTTGGCCAGAACGAAGCTGAAGCCTTGCTGGATGACCTTATTGCCCATTCAATTAGAAAAGAATTTCGATATCGCCATAAATGGTGCAACGGCGACGTAGTCATGTGGGATAATCGCTGCACCAATCATCGAGCTACCGGTGGGTATCAATATCCGGATATCCGACACCTATATCGGACCACGGTGGAGGGTGAGGCGACACATTGATCTAGGATGAGGCAAGGCCAATTCAAGGTTCGAAGGCGGCTACACAAACTACACCCGCCTTTGCTAGCCTCGGAACGCGTGCACCCGCATGCTTGTTTTATAAAGGTGGGTAATTCATCAAATTTAGCCCGCCGGGCACGTATAAATTAGGGGCTAACTATTTGCCCGCAGTGCTCGCCACACCCTTTCTGGAGACGCCGGCATATCAATTTTCTCGACCCCTGCATTCCGAAGCGCGTTTTCAATAGCATTCATTACAGCCGGCAGTGCACCGACTGTCCCCGCCTCCCCAGCGCCTTTGACACCCAGAGGATTCTGTTCAGTCGGAACGGGGTTCGATTTTACGTTAAAAAGAGTGAAATCCTGAGCCCGCGGCATCGCATAATCCATGAAAGAACCTGAAATATTTTGACCGCTATCGTCGAATACCGCGCGTTCCATCACTGCCTGACCTACACCCTGAGCCACACCACCGTGAATCTGGCCTTTCAGCAATAGCGGGTTCAACACCGTACCTACATCGTCGACAATGACGTAGGCTTGGATTTCAATTTCCCCTGTATCGGGGTCAACCTCAACCTCGCAGGCATGTGCACCATTTGGATAATTTGCAATCGTCGGCGAGAATGTCGCACGCTCGTCAATACCGGCATCTACACCATCGGGCTGTTTACCGGGCACGTAGGACACCTTTGCAACCTCATCCAGTGTCATCGACCTGTCGGTCCCAGCGATGATAAAACGTCCATCTGCGAACTCAATGTCGTCGACGCTAGCCTCCATTTGATGAGCGGCTAGTTTTTTTGCCTTGTCGATTGCCGCTAGCGCCGCCCGATACACTGCAGAGCCACCGCAGGTAGCTGAGCGCGATCCGCCGGTGCCTCCGCCGATACCTTGCATGTCTGTATCGCCTTCGCGTACGCGGATACGATCTACGGATACGCCAAGCTGTTCGGCAACAATTTGTTTATAGACCGTGTCGTGCCCCTGTCCCTGACTGATAGTTCCAGCCATCACCATGATGTTCCCGGTCTTATCGATGCGCACCGTGGCTTCCTCCATCGATGGTCCGCCGGCACGTTCGATGGTGTTGGAAATCCCTACGCCGCGTAGTTTTCCGGAGGCTTCAGAGCCCGATCGGCGACCACCGAACCCGGCATAGTCAATCATATCAAGAGCATCAGTCAGGTTCTTTTCAAACTCGCCACAATCATATGTGAATACCAGCCCGGTTTTGAACGGCATGGCATTCCCGGGAATTGTGTTCTGGCGCCTCAGGTCGGCAGGGTCACGCTGCAGTTCCTGCGCTGCGGCCTCAACCAGAGTCTCGATTATATATGCCGCCTCGGGTCGCCCCGCGCCGCGATAGGGACAGGTTGGCGTCGTGTTGGTGAACACGCCAGAGACCTCAACATGAATAGCTGGTGTCTTGTAAGTCCCTGCCAACGTACCGAGGTTATTAATAGGCGGGCCGTTGCCGCCCGTCGTGACGAAGGCACCAAGCGCCGCCAGCGTTCTGACATGCATACCAAGAAAATTGCCATCCTTGTCCAACGCTAGTCTTGCGACCGAATGGTTGTCACGCCCCTGATAGTCGCAGAGATGCGCTTCCGAGCGTTCAGCCGTCCATTTTACGGGTTTTCCGACCCGCCGAGATGCCCACATCACCAACACCTGTTCGGGATAGACGCTGCCACGCAAGCCGAAGCTGCCACCGACGTCGCCGGCGATCACCCTTACATCCTGTTCGGCAACGTGAAAGACCTCCAGCGCCATCTGTTCGCGGATTTTGTGGGGATAGTGGCAGCCGGTATAGAGTGTGTAGCGCTGGTCCATCGGATTGTAGTCGCCGAGATACGATCGCGGCTCGATCGTGTTAGTAATCGTGCGCGTGATGGGAAACGTGCGCTCGACCAGAATGTCCGCCTTACTGAAAGCAGATTTCGTTTCCTCGGGGTATCCACGCTGTTCATAAAAACATTCGTTGTTCGGGCGGTCGGCCCAGACGGCGGGAGTGTCGTCGTCCATAGCCACGGCGGTTACAGTATTCGCCCTAAGCTCCGCATAATCGACGGTTATCGCCTCCGCCGCGTCCTTGGCCTGGTCGACGGTATCGGCAACAACGAACGCCACCGCCTCACCAACGTGGCGGACCCGACCTATTGCCAGCGGCGGATTGGGCGGCTGATACTGGTTCTCATTCCAGCGCGATCCGCATTGCAGATCACCGTGTCCGTCGGCTCGGTAATCCTGCGCCGTCAGGATTGCTCGCACACCGGGCAACTCAGCCGCTATTGCACAGTCTATAGACACGATGTCAGCATGTGCATGTGGCGAGCGCAGGACGTAGGCGCGGAGCTGGTGCGGTAGGTTGTAATCGTCTGAATAGCGGCCACCCCCGGTCAGCAGACGCGGATCCTCGGTGCGTGGAATCGGCTGTCCGACGTCGAATTCACCCATCCTTGATTTTCCTTCGAATTCTAAGTTTATTGTCTTCTTATAAATCAATCCCCATAGCGGGAAAACAGGGAGGAACGGGGATGAAACTAGCAGGCAAAGTTGCAATCGTGACAGGTGCTGGCCGCAATATCGGCGAGCAAATTGCTGTTCTTTTCGCGGAGGAAGGTGCAAAAGTCGCCGTCGTCGATATGGACGAAGACCGAGCAAATTTGGTCGCAGACCGCATTAATGGTGCAGGGGGAGATGCATGCGCCGTAGTTTGCGATGTCTCCAATACCGAAGACATAGGTACAATGGTCTCGGCCACTGTGGATGCATTCGACGCCATCGATATCCTGGTCAACAACGTTGCGATTTCTGACAACAAAGACATCTTCGACATCACGGAGGAGGAATGGCGGAAAACCATCGACGTCACCCTTTCCACGCCTTTCTACGTTACCAAGCAAGTCGCCAAATGGATGGTTGACCATGACCGAGCCGGTAAAGTGATAAATATCGGCTCGACTTCCGGTTTCAAGGGACGTCCAACCGCTCTGGCCTATACCGCAGCCAAGGGTGGTGTGTTCAACCTGACCCAGTCCATGGCCGTACAACTCGCCCCATACGGCATCATCGTTAATCAGGTTTCGCCAAATATGACCGGTTCCCCTGTCGGAGAGGAAGTCTTCGACCGCAACCGCAAAGTCAACAACCTCGTGGGCCGACCGGGTGAGCCAGACGAACAGGCCAAGGCCGTTCTATTTCTGGCATCAGACGACGCGTCTTTTATCGCCGGCACCAACCTGTTCGTGGACGGCGGCACCATGGCAATGGCCTCATTTGCAAACCCGGCCAAGCGTAAGGATGGTAAGTGAGCGGTCCCTACCGACTTGGTGTCGATGTAGGCGGCACCCACACCGACCTGGTCCTCCTTAACGTCGCCGACGGCTCTATCGAAATCGAAAAGGTCTCATCTACACCGGCAAACCCGGCTTTGGGGGTGCTAGAAGGCCTCAACCGGTTCATTGCTCAGGGCAAAGAGCCAGCCACGATAGAATTTTTCGCCCACGGCACTACGATTACGACAAATGCATTGTTGGAAGGACGTGGTGCAAATGTGGGGATGATAATCACCAAGGGATACCGCGCAATTCAGGAAATCCAGCAGCAGGCCCGCGATGGTAACCCATTCGATTATTTCTTCCAGCGTCCACCCCACTTAGCCCCACAGAGCCTAACCTTCGAAGCCTCCGGTCGGTTCGATTACGAAGGCAACGAGTTGGAGCCGCTGGACGAAGATGCCGTGCGTTTGGCTGCAAAAGCCTTGAAGGATAAAGGCGTCGCATCTATCGCCGTGGTATATCTATTCTCATACATGAATTCGGCGCATGAGCAACGTACCCGCGACATCATCGTCGAGGAATGGCCCGACGCACATGTCTCACTGTCCTCCGACGTCTTACCCCGAATCCGCGAATGGCCACGGATGTCAACCACGCTGCTTAATGCCTATCTCGAACCAGTTCTGGTGAACTACATCGGCGACCTGTCGGACGGGCTAGACGAGGGTGGTGTCGAAACCCAGCAGCGTTTCCTAATGCAGTCAAATGGCGGTGTGATGCCTTTCAAGGCCGCCATCGCTGGCGCGAAAACGGTCCACACGCTTTTTTCTGGTCCTGCAGCCGGCGCGCAGGCCGCGGCATACCTGGCGGCGGAAGATGCGAAAAAGGGGCTTGTCACGCTCGATATGGGCGGTACCTCCTGCGACATCGCCTTTATCGAAGGCGGCACGCCGCTGGAAGTGACAGAAGGCGAGGTTGCCCGGCGTCGGCTGGATGTTCCCGCACTTGATCTCACCACAATATCGGCCGGTGGCGGGTCCATCGCCTGGGTAGACGGCGGCGGCCTTTTGGCCGTGGGTCCACAGAGCGCAGGCGCAGATCCCGGGCCAGCCTGTTACGGCAAAGACGGCGAAAACCCGACAGTGACAGACGCCGACATTGCCTGCGGTTTTCTGAACCCACACTATTTTCTCGGTGGTGTCCAATCTCTGGACGTTGACGCCTCACTAAAAGCGCTGGAGAAAAAGGTCGGCAAGCCACTCGGTATGACCGCGCTGGAAGCGGCCGCCGGGATCCGACGCATCGTCGATATGCGCATGGCCGACGAGGTTCGGGTTTTTGGGGCAAAGCGCGGTGTCGATCCTCAAGAGTTCACGCTGCTGCCGTTTGGCGGCGCCGGTGCGGTGCATGCCGCGCCGGTTGCCGAAGAACTGGCAATGGCCCGTATTCTGGTGCCGCCGCGCCCCGGCGCCTTTTCAGCTCTCGGCCTTCTATGTACCGATGTTGTGCACGACTACATCCGCTCCGAACTCCGCCCGCTCGAGCAGGTGCCGCCGGACCACGCGGAAGAAATTTTCCGTGAACTGGAAGATCGTGGCCGCACCGAACTGAAAAGCGAAGGCATGAACCCGGCCGCCGCCGTATTTGCCCGAGAATTCGACATGCGATACACGGGCCAGGGCTACGAGTTGCGCGTATCGCTTGAAGGCATTGGCAGTGCGGAAGGGCTAGACGATACGGCGCTATCGGAAGCACGCGGCCGCTTTGACGGTATCCATGCGCGAATTCACGGCCACGCAGCCAAAGAGAAACCGGTAGAGATCGTCAGTTATCGGGTCCGTGTTCGGGTCGCGGTGCAGAAATATGAACCGGCCGTCGAAGCGAATTTCTTGGAAACTCCGAGTCCGGCCGAGGCAAGAAAGGGCACTCGGGATGTATGGTTTACATCAAACGCATCGACCGAAACGGCGATCTGGGATCGCAGCTCCCTTCCCGCTGGTTCCGTTCTGTTGGGACCCGCGATCGTCGAGCAGTTTGACAGCACCATTGTCGTGCCGGCTGGTTGGGCCGCTCATGTAGACGGTTACATGAATCTCATTCTGACACGGGAGGTGTGAGGATGAAGCTGGACCCTGTTACCATCCAGATTTTGAAGAACAAAGTCGCCAGCCTCGTCGACGAAATGCACTATCATTTCTATCGGTCAGGATATTCTACCATCATCCGTGAAAGCAGGGATTTTTCCTGCGTTATCCTAGATAGGGGCGGACGGCTAATCGTGCCGCCGCCAATGTTTTTTCACGCGCCATTCTACAAGCACTTTGTCGACCGTACTGTCGAACTTTACGGAGAAGACGGCCTGAAGGATGGCGACGTGGTGGTATCCAATCACCCATACGAAGCCGGTGTCCCACACGTCTCGGACATGGCGTTCATCGCCCCGATCTTCGCAGACGGCAAACTGATCGGATTTTCCGGCAGTTGCGCGCATAAGGCCGATATCGGGGGCATGAACCCAGGTTCGACATCGGCCAATTCAACCGAAATCTTTCACGAAGGGCTGGTGTTACCGCCGGTAAAGATTTCCGCCGAAGGTATCTATGACAAAGATCTCGAGCGTCTGATCCTGACTAACAGCCGACAACCGGAACTGGTACGTGGCGACGTGCGCGCGCAGATCGCAGCCACGGAAATGGGTGTAACGCGTATGCAGGATCACTGTGAAAGCTTCGGTATCGACACGGTGATAGACGCCTTTGAGGCCATACTAAAAAGTGCCGCCGATGAAATGCAGGCGGCGATTTCCGCGCTGCCGGACGGCAAAACCTCGGCAGACGGCTATATGGACGATGACGGCGTCGAGATGGATAAGGGCGTCTATTTCTCCGTCACGATTATCAAGAAGGGCGACGACATCACCTTCGACTTCTCGAAGTCACAAGCCCAAGCGAAAGGCCCGATCAACCTGCGACCCTCGATGGTAGAGGCCTGCGTCTTTTATTCTCTAATCGGGTGCCTCGGCCATGACATGCAGTTTAACGACGGCATGCGCGATGTGGTCAAATTCGTCTACGCGCCGCGCACCATAACTAACGCGGAATCCCCAGCGCCTGTCTCATCGTACCAGAAAGCCAACCTCCGCCTGACAGACGTAATCCTCGAAGCACTGGCGACGTTCAATCCCGCCCGTGCGATTGCGGGGTCCGGCTCATCCGGATCGCTGTCGATCAACTGGCACGAAGGCGGCAAACCCGGGCACAATTCGTTGCAATACGAAATCCTAGGCTCAGCTTATGGCGGTGGCAACGGAAATGATGGCTGCAATGCAACAGCAACGCATTTGTCAAACCTACATGTCACGCCGGTAGAGATCATCGAAAGCGAATATCCCTGCCGGATCACCGAATTCGACATGGTCCCTGATTCTGGCGGCGCTGGAGAATACCGGGGCGGCGTCGCCTTCAGGCGGAGATACGAAGTCCTCCAAGACTGTACGGTCGTGCGGCGCTATGACCGGTATAAATACCCGCCGCCCGGCTCGGAAGGAGGACAAGCGGGCGGCGCCAGCAAGTTCGTCATAAAGGCTGGCACGCCAGACGAGAAGCTGACACCCGCCGCTGGCAAGTTTGACCTGGATACCGGCGATGTCTTCTACCTCGAAAGCGCCGGTGGTGGCGGTTACGGCGATCCTGCGGCGCGAGATCCGTGCCGGCTGCAGCATGATATAGATCAGGGATACGTTACCGCCGAAGCGGCGAAGGAAATATACGGCGGATAAGCACCGTAACACAGGAGAAACCATGGTACAGGATCGCGTTGGCATTATCGGACCCGGCCGCATGGGGCTCGCCATGCTCAAACACCTTAAAAAAGCAGGATTTGAGGTCACGGTATTCGATATCAACGACGAACAACTCGCAAAGGCGGTTTCGGCAGGGGGTATCCGGTCAAAAAACCCCAAGGAGCTGGGCGAAAATAGCGATTACGTGATCGTTGGAGTCGGTTTTGAACCTCAGGTATACGCCTGCCTGACGGGCGAAGAAGGCGCACTTTCCGGCATGGCGACCGGTAGCGCGGTTGCGGTTTGTTCCACGGCATCTGTCAGCGGCGTGCAGGACCTCGAGCGGCTGTGCGGAGAAAAAGGTATTGGATTTCTCGATGCGCCGATAGCGCGGGGTCGCTGGGCGGCCGACGAGGGCACTCTTCTCGCCCTCGTAGGCGGCACTTCGGAGGTCGTCAAACGCTCCCGCCCGGTATTCGAGACATTCTGTTCAGATATCGAGCACATGGGTGATGTCGGGCACGGTCAGGTCGCGAAAATGATGAATAATTACCTTCTTTGGGTAAATGGTTGCGCGCTCATAGAAGCAGGTCGCCTCGCCGAATCCACGGGTATCGACCTGCCTAAATTGCGCAAAGCCCTGATGATGAGTTCCGGCGACAGCGCCGCTCTGCGCGACTGGGACCGCATGACCTTCACCTGGGCACTGAAAGACATGCAGATGATGGAAAAACTGATGGACAGCGAGAATAAGGCTTTCCCGCTGGCTGGTCTGATCAAGGAACTGGTCAAGGACGGTCGTACTATCAAGGCAACCAACCCCCCGGACTGGTCCGGCGAAGGGGGCATCGCTAAACTCCCATGACAAACATGAAATTCGACGAAACATACGACGTCGTCGTCGTCGGATACGGTTTCGCGGGCGCTGCAGCAGCCATCGAAGCAGCCCGCACCGGCGCAAAGGTGCTGGTGCTCGAAAAGGCCCCCGACCCGGGCGGTATCTCCATCTGCTCTCAAGGGGCCATCTGCTGTACGGCCAATTCGGACGAAGCGTTCGCATATCTCACAGCGAGTAACGGGGGACGTATACCGGACGATGTTTTACGCATGATCGCCGATGGCATGGCCCAGGCGGAGGAGTTTCTGAGGGATGTGGCCAACGGTAGCGATGCGGTGATCACCACCCGACCGCGCGGCGGCAATTACCCCTTCCCGCATCGCGAAACATTCTACTACAGCCATGTCGACGCAATCCCCAATTTCAATGCTCAGGCCTTCTTCCCACATGTAAAAGGGCGCGTCGGCGGACCGTATCTTTTCCGGGTGCTGCAGATGAAACTGGAACAGCTCGGCGTCGAAGTGCGGCTGTCCAGCCCGGCGCAGCGATTGATCTACACGACCAACCGCGAAGTCCGCGGCGTCGTTGCAGAAACCCCGGAGGGCATCCGCCATTTCGGCGCGATGCGTGGCGTTGTTCTGTCATCAGGCGGGTTCGAAGCAAACGAAGGCATGAAACAGGAGTATTGGCAGCTGATGCCGGTGTTGACCGCAGCCAACCGTTTTAACACCGGCGACGGCATCCGCATGGCGCAGGAAGTAGGGGCAGATCTTTGGCATATGTGGCATTTCCATGGTTCATACGGGTTTCGACATCCGGATCCAGACTACCCATATGGCATTCGCGTGAAACGGTTCCCGGATTGGGTGCCGGGAGAAGCCGGCGCTGATATGGTGGGCGCCGACATGGTCGACGTACCGGTCGCATGGATACTGGTGAACCGGGATGGTAAGCGCTTCATGAACGAGCAACCCCCCTATCTTCAGGATACCGGCGCACGCCCTTTTGAAGACATGGACACAGTCACCCAGCGGTTTCGCAACATTCCAGCCTGGCTGATCTGCGACGAGGAAGGGCGCAAGCTATATCCGCTGGGTAACCCGGCATATAACGACCGCAACGTGAACATGGAATGGTCCGACGATAACCTCAAAGAGGTCGAGATGGGTATCCTCAAGCGAGCAGATACCCTAGACGAGCTGGCGGAAATCACCGGCATGCCAGTCGATATGCTGAAAGAAACGATCGTCCGCTGGAATGCGATGACAGAGGCACGTAGCGACGACGAGCATGGTCGGCCGGGGGGCTCCATGGTGCCGATTGCAACACCCCCGTTCTACGCCGGCGAAATTTGGCCCATCGTTTCCAACACACAAGGTGGACCAAAACACGATGCCCAACAGAGGATCATCGATGTCCACGGAGTACCGGTTCCGCGGCTCTATGCGGCGGGTGAAATGGGCAGCTGTTTTGGGCATCTTTATCTCGCCGGTGGCAACATCGCCGAGTGCCTGATTTCCGGCTGGACCGCAGGGCGCCGTGTGGCGGTCGAACAATCGACGGAGGCGCCGGCATGACCCTAATTCTGAACAATCAGAATGTCCGCGACCTCCTGACCATGGAAGACGTGATCAACGTCCTCGAATTTGCATACAAAGAACTGGCCGAGGGACGGGGGGCGCTGCGGCGGCGCAGCGACACGATTGTGACATCCGATGCCGCAGCGGATGCAATCTACGCGCTAAAATCAATGGATGGTATCGCGCCGTCACTGGGCGTCAGTGCCATCCGGATCAACTCGGACATCATCACCCATCCGAAGGTCGGCGATAACTTCCGCCGGGTAAAAGTGCCGGCCGCTCCCGGGCAACGTTATACAGGCCTGGTGCTGCTTTTTTCGACGGAAACTGGTGAGCCTTTGGCAATCTTTCCCGATGGTGAAGTTCAGCCGATGCGTGTCGCCGGCACCAGCGCGCTGGCATCCCAATACCTAGCCAAGGACGGTGCGCGTTCAGTCGCGCTGATCGGCACCGGCTGGCAGGCGCAAGCGCAGCTACGTGCCATCGATACCGTTCACGAGATTGCCGACTACAGGGTCTATTCCACTCAGAAGGAAAACCGCGACCGGTTTGCGATGGAATGGTCAGAAAAGCTCGGCACCCAAATCCGCTCCTGCGACAGTGCCGAAGAGGCTGTCGCCGGGACCGACATCGTCCTTCTGGCCACCAATTCAGTCGACCACGTCGCACGAGACGTCTGGCTGGAACCCGGAATGCATGTTAGTTCGATCAAATCCCCTGAAATCAGCGGCGACGTGATCAATCAGTGCGACGTCGTCGTCTGCCATGTGCCGCACGGACGTCCAACACTGGAATTCGGAGCCGGCGCATCGCTACCCAATACAAGTGGCCTCGACGTCGACGGTCTGGCCGCCGAAATTGGTCTCGACGACCTACCGACCCTAGCGGATATCGTAAGCGGCAAGGTGCCGGGACGGACATCGGATGACCAGATTACGTGTTTTCTAAATATCCTCGGTCTTGGGTACCAGTTCGCAGCCGTTGGTTCGGTGCTGCACAGGAAAGCCAAGGAAGCTGGCATGGGAAACCAAATCCCGACCGACTGGCTGACTCAGCTGGAAGTACCCTAAGGTCGCGGATCGCGACGGACAGTGCCTGCCAGCTCTTCGTGAGTCGTTATCCAAACGTTGTCCCGTTTCTGAACCGCTTCGATGGACTTCCTCAGCTCGATCGCCCCGAATGGCCGCCCGAACACGTGCGCATGCAAAGTAAGATCCAAAATCGCTCGGGGCGTATGTGTGTCGCCGAAGCCATCCAGAATGCGTTCCAGAACACGAGTAAATGCCTCAGGCTCGTTTCCGTAACGGATGTAAAGCGGCATGTCGTTGACTTCCATCGTAAACGGCACCGCGACCAGTTCGCCGAAATCGTTATCGATGAAATACGGAACATCCCGGTCGAAATGGTCCGAATGCCACTTGAATCCATATTTGACCAACAGCTCGACCGTATCGTGACTCGGGGTGCCGCGTGGGCTGATAAAACCTATGGGTGCCTTTCCATGGACGGCTTTGAAACCCTCGATCCCCCGGATCAGATCGGCTTCTTCATCGGAGCGGTCCTGATAAACCGGCAGGATGTTCTGCGCCCACGCATGGGCGCCGATAAAATAGCCGTCGGCATCGATGCGTTTCAGAAGTTCGGGATACTTTTCCGTGATGATGCCGCTGGCATAGGTCCCACAGGGAACACCCATGTCCCCGACAATATCTAATAGCCGGTAAGCGCCTGTGGTCATCCCGTAATCGGCCCAGGAGCGCGCCTGAGTATCAATGTAACCCTTAGCGAGCGGATTTCCCATCGGCCCAACACCGGGAGCTGAATCATCGGTCCACATTTCGCACATGATGTTGACGCAGACGGCCAACGGTTTGTCTTTCGGCCATTCAGTCATTTTTTCTCCCCTAGTAATCTGGTTAACGGCAACCCGTATTCTTTATAACCGGACCGAATTCGCTATAGAATAGCGGCCACTTTTGACCTCCAGCTCCGACGAATCTATGGTCGTTTTCAGACTACCGAGAAAGAACTGACGCATGGGTGAAGCCCCTGATAACGTTGGCCCGGCAGAAGCCCACGCCCGCCTTGGCCACAATCAACCAAAGGAGGTTATCTGGGAGCGCTGGCAGAAAAAGCGCACTTTCGTCCGCGCCCTTGAAGGCACATACGGCGAGTTACAGCAGGGGCTGATGGACCAGCCTCGGGTATACAAATCCCGCGATTGGCAGTGGAAAGGTGGGCCACAGCTGTTCAACAAACCGATCATCAACCCTCAGCGGACAGACATCGCCCAGTCGATCGAAACCCATATTTCAGTCATTGCGCCG
>JAYYZV010000142.1:0-6955 GCA_036339975.1 Pseudomonadota bacterium
TGCGGGCGGAGATAATCGGGCCATCAGTGACCTGCTCGCAGCTTGCGCCGGGCCCATGAAGACCCCTAATGGCAAGCACACGATCCAGAACCATATCTTGGACTCAACTAATAGCAGGGGCACACCAAAACCAATTAACCCACAAAGCGCGATCACGATCGTATTCTTTGCGCCTATTCGGTCGTCCAACCACGCAAACCCGGCTGCGCCCAGGCCCGCCGCCACGTTGAGAAAAATACCAAGCTGGATTACCTCGGATACGGACATACCGAAAGTACCGGCCGCATAGATACCACCAAAGGCAAACATGGTATTCATCCCGTCAACATAGAAGACTCGGGCCAGAAGAAACCAAGCGATATTGCGATAATTACCTATGCCTTTAATGGTGGCAATCAGCGTTCTCAAACCTGACACCACAGCACTGGCCGCTGATCGTGCAGACCGGTCACCATCGGGAGTGTATATAAACAATGGCAAGCAGAAGAATGCGAACCAGATAGCAACAAACGGCCCGACAACACGCACATGCTCCGCATTTCCTTCATCCAGTCCGAAAGGCGGCGGGTCCCCCTGCACAAAAACGAACAAAGCAAAAACTAAGCATGTTAGGCCCCCTCCGTAGCCAAGCCCCCAGGCCCAGCCTGAATAACGTCCAATTTTTTCTGGCGGCGCCAGCGACGGTAGCATAGCGTTGTAAAAGATCTGACCGATTTCAAATGCAATATTGGCGATTGCGAAACAGACCAGAGAGTAGAGAGCGTATTCTGTTTCTGGGTGAGCATACCAAAGAAGGCCTGCGGCAACGATCGTGATCAAAGAACAAAAAGCAAGCGAGGGCTTCCGGCGGCCGGTCTGATCCGCTACAGCTCCGAGGACAGGGCTGAGAATGGCTATAACAAGACCTGATATGGCAATTGTCTGACTCCATTGCTGGGTACCTATATCGCGGTTCTCAGCCACAGCCGTTACAAAATAAGCAGAAAACACAAATGTCACGATTACTGTAGGAAAAGCCGAATTAGCCCAGTCATAAAAACACCAGGCAATACGGGCGCGACGCAGGGCTCTGTCTGTAGGATCAGGCGGGTTCATATAAAAGAACCTAACATCCAAACTGCTCCACCTACATCCAGAATACCTTCCGTCGGCTATTTTCCGAGGTTATGATAAGTCCTGTTTTTACGGTGAGGGGAAAAGCGTGTGAGCTATACTTTACAAGATTTTTGCGCTGAGATTCACGATATTCTAATAGAAGCTAACAATGATGACGGCCGAGAAGAAGTTCGTCAGAAGCTGCAAAAGCTTCTCGCCAACGAAACCTTCATCGACCAATTTTGTGGCCCTGATAAGCCAGTTGGTGTCCACAAGCTGAATGAAGATCCGACTACCGGGGCCGTTGTGCTTTCCCACGTGATGGGCGAAGGCACCATGTCGCCACCGCATGATCACGGCTCATCCTGGGCCATTTATGGCCAAGCGACCGAACACACGGTCATGCGCGAATGGGAGCGTACAGGAGACGGATCGGACGACGGTAATATCATACTAGAGAAGACAGGCGAATACCGGCTGGGCCCAGGGCAAGTGGGCCTGTTCAATCCGGGGGTAATCCATTCAATAGAATATCCGGATAATGCCCGTTTCGTCAGAGTGACAGGCGTCGATCTCGATCGAATCGACAGGAAGGCCTATAATCTCAAACACAATTCGATGAGAACAATTCGAGCCGAAAGCGCAGATCGGGCCTGATTATTTATTGTTGTATGACGTATATAGTCAGCCTAATCCAACCATGCACAGGGGTATTCGGCCGCTTGTAAAATGGCTTCATTGCTGATTTAGGGTTTTACGATAGCGCTGGCAATCTGGGCCGCAGTTCCAGTGTTCTGAACCAGCAGCTGAACTTTCCTTTATTGCAATAGTGGCCACCCCGTGGGATTAAGCTGCCAGTTCTCTGTACCCCGGTTTAGAGCCCATTTCCTGATAACTCACTGACGATCATGGCAACCCTCACACGGATACTCCGGCCTGAACCTATTCTTTTTATCCTATGGGCCAACGAGCTTATCCGGCTTTTCTGGTCACCGGCGATTCTAAATTTATTAGGGGGCGGGCTAATGATTGCCTTCGTCCTTCTATCCCTCCCGAACGTTCGGCGTAGTACAGTATGCCTATGCGTCCCACTCGCGATTTTGGCGGGCGGTCTGACCCTGCATTTTAATCAGATCGCGGGAGTGTTTCGGGGGTTCGAAAATGCCGCGGTCTTCATGGCATTTTTTGGATCCATAGCGCTATTGCGGGCTCTGGCGGATCGCCGGCCAGAAATTGCTAAAGCCCGGAACCTTTTCACCAGCCTCCGAACTGAACAGATCAACGGCGCCTTTCTGGTTGGGGCTCATGTCATCGGATCGATCCTCGTCGTCGGCGTTCTGGCAATCCTAGCCCCAATTCTGAAACAAGACACCGACGCCAAAACCCGGCGTCTGGCAGCAGAGGTCAGCCAGCGGGGCATGTGTCTAGCACCGCTCTGGTCGCCTTTCTGGATTGCGTCTGCTTTTGCGACCCAACAACTTCCCGATGTGCCAGCATGGGAAATCATGACGCTGGGCCTAGTGATGGCCTCAGTAGGCCTAGTGATAGCCCATATGATGTATGCCCGTGACGTGGGGCTTTCGGATTTGTGGCGTGCAGTACTCGGCTTTATGCCTATCGCGCCAACCGTGGCGCTGTGTGCCGCCATGATTGCCGGGCTTTCCACCGTAGCCGGGATGAGCACGCTGAAAGCGCTGATCGCGACAATCCCAGTCCTCGCCATCCTGTCCCTGATCGCTGCCAGCCGGACAACGGTTCGCGCCATTGCGTCCGAAACCTGGCGCGGCGGCGGCCGGCTCAGCGATGAAATCGTCGTCGTTACAATGGCACTAGTGCTTGGACGCGTTTTGGAAGCGTCCATTGTCGATATCGGTATCGCCGACGCGATGGCGCCCATAGCAATACCGGCCTGGGGGGTTGTGGCATGCGTAATATTCATTATGACTCTGGCGTCCTTGGTCGGGATTCACCAGCTCGTTTCCATGATCGTCGTGCTGGTCATTTTCGTGCCACTGGAGACGGGCGTCCACGATACGATCCTGATGGAAGCGGCGCTGATTGGGTGGGGCTTTGCATCGATGATTGGTGTGACGGCTGTGTCTACCGCAACCGCCAGCGCAATGTTCGAGGTGCCGAGGATCCAGCTAATACTCGGCCCCAATCTAGCATTCGCGGCGGCCTTTGGCGCGCTTAGTGTCTTGCTTCTATCCATCACTAACAGCCTATTTTTCAGCGCCTGATTCCGGCATCATCAGCGACACCACTACCAAAGGATCCCATCGCCCGTGCATCGCTGGCTTTTTGACCTTCTTATTTGTCCCGATTGTGCCGACGAAATACCCTTGCAGGTGAAAACGGGCGTCTGGGAGAATGAGCGGCTGTTAGACGGCCTGCTGAACTGTCCAAGCTGCGGCAATATCTGGCCGGTACGAAAGGGTGTGCCACGCTTCGTGCCGGAAGAGAAAGATTATGCAGGCGGCTTCGGCTTTCAATGGCAGCGCTGGCGGCATATCCAGATAGACCGGCTGAACGGCACCACACTTACCACTGACCGTTTATTGACCGACACGGGCTGGGACCGCGACTGGATTTCCGGCAAGCTTATTTTCGACGGTGGTGCCGGAGCGGGACGCTTCTCAGATGCGTTTGCGGCTATGGGTGCACGCGTAGTGGCTCTTGATATGAGCATCGCGGTCGATGCTTGCAGGGAAACGACAGGCGTGCATGGTGACGCGGTACAATGTCTGCAAGCATCGCTCTATGCTATACCGCTGCGTTCAGAAATTTTTGACGCAGTACACTGCGCTGGGGTTATCCAGCATACTCCGGACCCGGAGCTAACGATGCGGTCGATGCCGCGGCTTCTGAAGCCGGGGGCGCCGCTAGGCTACAATTTTTACGAACGGACGTTGAGCCGTCGAATGCAGATACTCCGGGCCGGGTTTCGGCTGTTCACCCCCTATTTGTCACAAAGCACGTTGTTAAAACTGTGCCTAGCGCTGGTCGTGCCACTTTTCCCGGTCAGCAGAACCATTAGCAGAATACGCTTCATCCGATTCGGCATACGATTTTTACCAATCTGCGCCAGCCATCAGCGGGAATTGAGCCGCGACCAGCAGTTCGAGTGGACCCTCCTCGATACTTTCGACTGGTACAATCCGCGCTTCGATCAGCCGCAACGGCATACTCGCGCAGCGGATATTCTGGCGGATGAAGGACTAACGGATGTAGTCTCGGCACCCGGCATCGCAAGAGCGCGTAGGCCGCCGCTTTAGGGGCAGGCCCTCCGCTCACTGTCACTGGCGGTCAAACATGTCAACACCTGCTGGCTGGGGTTCGCAGGGGTAATAAGACTGTTCCCACTATTGATAAACTCATAGGGTGCCCGTCAGGCTCACCCTTGATAGAGGAGACATTATGTCGAAGTACATCAGTACGGTTAGATTTCTTGTAAAAGAAGGCGCCGGTGAGGAGTTTGTCGCCCGTCATGTTGCAAACTTCCATGTAGTAGAGGTAGCGAAATCTTACATCGTTAAAACTGGTGAGAGGACGTACGCATTTGTTGCTTTTTTTGACAGTGAAAAAAATTTGATAGATGCCCGACCTCAGATGATCGCGTCTCTTGATTCAGTACGTGATTTACTTGAAGAAATATCGCCGGAATTGGGCGTTACCGACCCCGCGTCAGGTCCAGTAGTTTTTGAACGTTAAATTACAGAACTCCTTGGGGCTCACCCCCCATTAATACTGGGGGGCCATGTCTGTAATTCATAAACCCATCTTCATTGACGCGCTGGCATGTCTTAGAGAGGAAGCACCAACGCTAACTCTTTGGTACTAAAGGGAGGGTTGGAGCGGGTGATGAGATTCGAACTCACGACCCTCACGTTGGCAACGTGATGCTCTACCACTGAGCTACACCCGCATCCAGAGAAGGCGCCGCAATATATATGTGGGTGTCCTCTCAAACGCAAGGAATGTTTGGGTTCTCACTACCGGGTTCCTTTATCAGGGTCGCTTTAACCGACGATCCCACGAATGCCGTTACTCCGCGGGCCTTATGCAGTTTTCTGCGGCCATCAACCACCCATCAAAGGGTCTCGACCTCTCGAGGGCCACAGCCAAACCCGCCTGACTTTCGAAACACAGGACTTGTCAGCGGAGGGTTAAGAAACCATTTTGACAACTTGGATAGCGGGCTATAATCCGCCATTCTCAAAATGGGATACGGACCATGGAACAGTTTCTCAACCCGGGCAGTAGCGATGGGGCGCCGAGTGGAGATTTGATCAAGGACGCGACGATAGACACCTTCCAACAAGACGTTTTGGAAGAGTCCATGACGACGCCTGTGATCGTCGATTTCTGGGCGCCTTGGTGCGAGCCGTGCAAACAGCTGACACCCGCCTTGGAAAAAGTCGTAACTTCCGCGAAAGGTGCCGTAAAGCTAGTCAAGGTCGATATTGATCAGAACCAAGCGCTGGCCCAACAGATGCGGATTCAATCGGTGCCGACCGTTTACGCGTTTTCGGGTGGGCGACCAGTGGATGCGTTTCAAGGCGCCCAGTCAGAAACCCAAATCAAGGCCTTCGTCGATAAACTTGCGGAATCGGCCGGTACAACGCAGAGCGATCCAGTTGCGGAGGCGATTGAGCAAGCACGAGAATCCCTCATCTCCGAGGATTTTGAAACCGCCGCAGCGATATTTAGTCAGGTCCTCGGCCATGAGGCGGATAACGTGAATGCACAGGGTGGAATGGCCCGGGCTTTAGTCGGAATGGATCATCTCGAGGAAGCGGCAGAAATCCTCGCAAAAATACCGGTAGACCAGATAGAAAATTCAGAGGTCGCCGCGGCCCGAAATGCCCTTGACCTCGCAAAACAGAGTGCCGCCGTAGGGGACCTTAGAGCGCTGGAAACAGCGGTCGAAGCTAATCCCGCGGATCATCAGGCGCGGTTAGACCTCGCAGTCGGTCTGTTCGGTGCCGGTAGCCGGGACGACGCAATCGCCCACCTAGTCGAAAGCATGAAAATTGACCGAACCTGGAACGAAGAGGCCGCCCGCAAGCAGTTAATTCAATTCTTCGACACGATGTCTCCAACGGATGAAGCCACAATTTCGGGAAGACGTAAAATGTCTGCGGTTTTATTTTCATGATTATTTTGGATACCCGATGACGGGGGTTTTCGGACCGGCATTCGAGGAATTGCCAGCAGAGATACCAATTTTTCCGCTGACCGGCGTTTTGCTTTTACCCGGCGGCAAACTGCCTATGAATATCTTCGAACCTCGGTACCTCAACATGACATCGGCAGCGCTGGCCGGCGACCGAATGATCGGCATGATCCAACCAGTGTGCGACAACGAAGACGCGCAGCCGGACGTCTATCAAACCGGCTGCGTTGGCCGCCTAACATCTTTTAGCGAAACCGAAGATGGCCGTTATCTAATCACGCTGAGCGGATATATCCGTTTTGACATTAGGCGGGAAATCTCGCTGCGCGACGGTTTTCGAATGATTGTCCCCGATTGGTCGCCCTATCGCGGCGACCTGACCGAAGAGGATAGCGGCTCCGTTGACCGCGACAAGATGCTTCGAGCACTCAAGGGATATTTTGCGGCCAATCAGGTGGACGCGAACTGGGGTGCAATTAAGGACACGCCGACAGATCGGCTAGTAAATGCTTTAGCTATGATGTGTCCTTTTCAGCCAAACGAAAAACAGGCGCTGCTTGAAGCGGAAACACTAATGGACAGAGCGGACGTGATGGTAGCGCTGTTGGAAATGTCACTGGCCGCAAACGATGACACTACCAATCTACGCAGAAACTGATGCCGAACGGACAATAGTTTACATGA
>JAYYZV010000143.1:0-24532 GCA_036339975.1 Pseudomonadota bacterium
AGGTCGACGGAGGTAGGGCTATCCGGTCAAGATTATATTCCGGTTCCGGAATGGGGTCGTTCATCGAAAATTTGGGCTTTTTGTTGTCTTTGGTCGCAAAACGGCCGGTCACATGACAGGCCCGGATACGGAACTCCATCATTACGGGTGTGCTGCTGGCCTCCGATAACTCGAATGATTTTTCGACCAAATCGACGACGCGCGGATGATTGACTCGGGGATCCACGAGCCAGGCTGAGCATTTCATCGCGAAGGCGTGACTGCGTTCCTGAATGATGGACGAGCCTTCGCCGTAATCTTCACCGAGTACGATAAGCGAGCCGCCGATAACGCCGACGGATGCGATGTTTGACAACGCATCAGCCGCGACATTAGTACCGACCGTCGATTTCCATGTGACGGCACCGCGGATTGGATAGTTGACGGAAGCAGCTAACATGGCACATGCCGCTGCCTCGTTAGCGCACACCTCTGTGTGAATGCCCAGTTCGGCCATCAAACCCTTGGAGTCAGATGTCAGAACATCCATCAGATGGGAAACGGGCGCGCCCTGGTATCCTCCGACGTAAGAAACCCCTGATTGCAGCAGCGCTTTGGTTATGGCGAGGATCCCTTCGCCTTCGAAATATTCTCCCTCACCCCGGCGCAACATTTCAACTTCGCGTGCGAATGTACGTTCCATTGTGGCCCCTCAATCCGGTGTATCGCCATTTAGAGACGATAAAGAACTATACGGTGTTAGGTGGCCCCCGGCAAAGACTTCGCGCGGATGTTTCAATTTCATAGAAACACTTCGGATAGGCGCGATATTGTTATGTGCGATCAATCAGTTCTATACCTAATACATGGATCTCAGCGATTTCAACCCGCCTGGGGTAGGCGATCTGGTCGGTAAGCCGGTTCCGCGTCTTGAAGACGAAGAACTACTGCGCGGTGCCGCGACGTTTCTTGAGGACCTAAAAACCCCCAGACAAGTGCATGCCGTGTTCGTACGTTCCAATATGGCTTGTGCTGAAATAACCGGAATAGACACCGAAGTGGCGTTGTCGAGTGCCGGTGTCCTTTCTGTTCTGACTGGCGCCGACCTTGAGGCTGACGGGATCGGGGGGGTGCCGTGGGAAGTGAGACCCGTGGCGGAGAAAGCCGATATCGATAATCCCGTTGAGCAGGGCGATCCATCCATTGCACGCCCGCAACCAGCGATGCCGGCGCGAAAAGCGGAGTATGTCGGTCAGATACTTGCGATGGTCGTTGCGGATACCCGCAATCATGCCCTCGACGCTGCCGGAAAAATGCGTATCGGTTACCGGGAGCTCGAGCCAGTAGTAGACGTAGAGAAGGCCGTTATAGAGGCTTCGCCAACTGTCGATCCGAGTTTTCCCGACAATATTTGTTTTACGATTAAAATCGGTGATAAGGCGGCAACCGATGCCGCATTCAAAGGGGCGGCGCATGTTGTGCGGATACGCCACGTTCAGAATAGGGGTGTTGGCGCGCCTATCGAACCGCGCGGTTATGTTGGCGACTGGGATGCCAAGGGTGAAAAATTCACGCTTTATGCAACGGCTGGAAAACCCCACCCAGTCAGAAATACGTTAGCAAAATTCTGTTTCTTTTGTGAGCCTGACAGTATCCGTGTCATTGTTCCCCGGCTAGGTGGGGGATTTGGGGCAAAGAACATTGTTTATGCTGAAGAGGTGCTTGTTCTTTGGGCGGCGCGCAGGCTCGGTTTGCCCGTACGGTGGATTTCCGAACGAACGGAATCCTTCGTCAGCGACGTACATACCCGGGACCTTGTCTCTGCGGCCGAGTACGCTTTCGATGCTGAATATCGGATCACGGCGTTGCGGGTCAGAAACCTTGTCAGCCTGGGTGCCTATCTTGGCCCCCGAGCCAGCAATCCCGTACGAAATTCAATCAAGATAGCACCCTCGGTGTACGACGTGCCCGTAGGTTATTTGGAGGCGAGCGGGGTTCTGACCAATACCGTCCCAACCTGTCCTATCCGTGGGGCGGGAGAGCCGGAGGGCCAGTTTACGCCAGAGCGGCTTATGGACGAAGCGGCTCGTCAACTCGGCATTGATCGGTTTGAACTTCGGCGTCGCAATCTCATCCAGCCGGATCGATTACCCTATCGCACCATTTCCCATTTAGAATACGACTGCGGCGATTTCGCCGCCAATTTCGAGCGTGCTCTCAAGCTGTCCGATCGCGTGGGCTACGAAGAGCGCCGGGCCAGCTCTGCAGACCATGGCAAACTGCGCGGCTTCGCTCTATGTAATACGATCGAAGCGCTTGGGTTTGGGCTTGACGAGGAAGCTGACATCCGATGTTCCACGGATGGGTCGGTCGATCTTCGGATTGGATCGATGTCCAATGGGCAAGGCCACGATACAATTTACGCTCAGATTATTGCCGGAAAGCTATGCATACCGATGACCTCGATAAAGGTAATCCAGGGAGATACGGATGATATTGCCTATGGCACTGGCACCGGCGCTTGTCGATCAATCATCGTCGGTGGGTCAGCGGTTGTCTGTGCCACAGAGCGGATTATCGAGGCAGGTATGGAGGCGGCCGCGGGTATTCTGGAAGTGGCCGTCGAAGATATCGAATTTATCGATGGTTCCTATGGTGTCAAAGGCACCGACAGAACGGTAGACTTCCCATATGTTGTTGAAAAAAGCGACGGCTTAGAAGCCTCGGACCGTTTCCTGCCGAGCGACTTCACTTATCCCAACGGTGCCCATTGCTGCGAGGTGGAACTGGACCCGGAAACGGGAGCTGTAGCGGTTGATCGTTATATTATGGTTCATGATTGTGGAACGCCTGTGAACCCCCTGCTGGTCGAGGCTCAGCTACAAGGCGGCGTGGTACATGGTTTGGGACAGGCGTTTACCGAGCATTTGGTGTATGATCGACAGAGCGGCCAAGTGGTGTCTGGCTCCTTTTTGGATTACGGTCTGCCGAGGGCCGATGATACACCCGCCCCAACATTTGTTTGCGAATTACGGCCCGTCCCGACGGAGACAAACCCGCTGGGCGCCAAGGCCGTTGGTGAGGCCGGGGTTGCTATCTCGCCGATAGTTGCTGTGAATGCTGTTCTTGATGCTTTGCGGCCGCTTGGGGTGCTCGATATATCAATGCCTATGACACCCGCACGTGTCCGACGTGCGATCGACATGGCAAACCGCTGAAATACAGGAACAAATGGGGCAGGGCCCATGACACAATACACCAGCGATCACATTCTTTCTCTCGTTAGGCCCGATCAGGTACACCGAGATGTGTATGAGGACCCAGATCTCTTTGATTTAGAAATGGATCGTATATTCGGGCAATCCTGGGTTTATTTAGGCCACGAGAGCCAGGTGCCCAAAGCGGGTGATTTTATCTGTAGTAGGATAGGTCGACAGCCGGTCGTTATGTCAAGACACACGGACGGGGAGATATATGTCGTCTACAACCGCTGCGCCCATCGTGGTGTCAAAGTCGTCAACGAGGAATGTGGCAACACAGGCCGTTTCATGTGCATGTATCACGGGTGGACATATGACACGAACGGCGACCTTGATTTCGTAACCCAGTCTGAAGGTTATCCTGATTTCGAGTTTGACAAGGTAGAAAATGGGATGGGGCGCATCGCCCGCTGGGATTCTCATCAAGGTTTTGTCTTTGCCAATCTTTCGGCTGAAGGACCGGGATTGGAGGACTGGCTCGGCGAAAACGTTGATTTTCTTAACGATGTCGCGGTGAGCGCACCAGATGGCGAAATCGAGGTTACCGGCGGTGTGCACCGCTATCTCTATCACGGTAACTGGAAAATGCAGGTCGAAAACCTGATCGATATGTATCACCCTGCGTATAGCCACGAGTCTTCGAGTGCCGGAGGTGGTCGGCAGTTTTCAAGGCGAGAGGGGGATAAGGGGGGGATCCAGTTTTTCGAAAAACGCGGCAAGGTGAAGTCAATGGATGACCTTGGCACTCACGCTCTTCCTAATGGCCACAGCTGGCAGGGTGGGCTCCCGCCGGTTGAAAACACTTCTGAGGATCATTTGGAGTATGTGGCGTCTTTGGAGACTAAACACGGGCCGGAAAAAACAAAAGAGATCCTAATAAAGAAGCGTCACAACGTTATCTTCTATCCCAATATGGCGATGCAAGAGCTCAATCCGCATATCCGGGTTATCCGCCCAGTTGCTGTCGATCGGACCGAAATATTTATCTACCCGGTAAAGCTGAAGGGTGCTCCGGAAAAGATGTTCACGGATCAGCTTGTCAATTTGAACAGGACGCATTCGCCCACCTCTCTGGTTCAGACCGATGATGTCGAGGCCTTCGCCCGGGCGCAGGAAGGCATGCTGACATCGGGAAATGACTGGATTCTATTGGCGCGAAAAGGGCCGAGTGAAGAATTCGATAGCGGCCGGGTCCGGACTACCGGAACGAGCGAAGAGGGCATGCGAAACCAGTTTCGTGCTTGGCTTAAGTATATGTGCTCCGACGTCCCAATATGAATCGCAAAGTTGAACTTGTGTTTGAAGAGCTTCTGTTTGCAAAGGATATTGAAGCATTCCTTTGTCACGAACTCGAACTCCTTGATGCCCGGCGGTTTGATGAATGGACGGACCTATTCACAGAAGAAGGGTACTATTGGGCTCCAGCAACAATCGATCAGGAGTATCCTACCTCGGGCGTGTCACTGTTTTTCGATGACGTCCCCATGTTGCGTACCAGGTTTGCTAGGCTAAGCCACCCAAGGGTACATTCACAAATACCCGCTTCTCGGACCAGCCACATGGTTTCTAATATTGTAGTCGGGAAACGAGATAATCACGGAATTTTTCAGGTAACCGCCAGGTTTGAGATGCTGGAATATCGCCCCGGCCATGCGCAACGCATCTTCGGCGGTAAATACGAATACCAACTGAGAGTGGAAAATGCTGGCGAATTAAAGATAGTTTTAAAAAAAGCGGTCATCATAAATTGCGATGACGTTCATCTCCCTATCGCCATTCCGTTTTGAATCGTACCGGTTGAAACAATCCCCTGAACTAGAGATACTCGCGAATCCATACTTTGCCGTATGGGGCGCCGTTGACTTTGGCCCTTTGATTGGACGCTTTCGACTGAAAAGGATCCAAAAAACCGCACAAATCCGGTATTTTTTCTGTCGATACTTAACGGTCATGCCTGTTTGACATGGCTTTATTCAATCGGCAGTATGCGACTGAGAATGGCGGTTGGGTTGTCTGACCGCTGATCGCAAAAAACGTCCTAAGGGAGACCATTATGTCGAGACGGATACTAGGTACAGCTATCGTGACGGCCGCTGCTCTCGCAGTAGCGCCGGCGCAGGCAAAAGATTTGGGGGCGGTAACCGCCTTGCAGCAAACCAATACCCTGGCTAAGAGCTTTCTTAAAAACTTTGTTGCGCCCGCCAACAATGCAGGTGTGAAGATAAAATATATCGGCGGTCAGGAAGTTGTTCCGCCCCGTAAGGCTGCGAATGCGCTGAAACGCGGCACGTTCGACGTGCTGAGCGCACCGACAGCGTACTACATCGGCACCGTGCCCGAAGGATTTGCCATGCTTGCGGCAAATCAGGGTCCCGCTGCGTTACGTAAGAACGGCGCGTGGAAAATCCTGGAGGAGGTCTACCTGAAAAAGGCCGGAGCGATCCTTCTCGCCTGGGGCGAAAACATGACGTCCTATAACACGTACCTCAACATGATGCCGAAGATGGGTGCTGACGGTGTTCCAGATCTGACCGGGGTGAAGATGCGGGCTACCGGCACGTACCGCCCCCTGTTCCGCGCGCTTGGTGCTTCGACAATTAACATCAAGTCGAGCGAAATCTTCACCGCGATCCAGCGTGGCACAGTTGCTGGCTTTGGTTTCCCCGATGTTGCCGTGGTAGCGATCGGGCTTCACAAGGCGATCAAATACCGGGTTACGCCAAACTATTACCAGACCAATCAGGTGGTGACGGTGAACCCGGCAAGCTGGAAAGCAATCAGCTCCGGAGATAAAAAGAAGCTGAAAGATCTCGCAATCAAATACGAAACCACTTCGGTAGTCTGGATGGAGAAAATGCGGATCGCTGAAGAAAAGCAGCTGAAAGCGGCGGGTGTCAAAGATATTGCCCTGAAGGGAGCGGCTGCCGCTAAGTATCTTGATATTGCGCATCAGGAAATCTGGAAGCAGCTAAAAGCGAAGTCAGAATATCATGACAAGCTCAAGCCGCTGATGTACGTACCGGGCAAGCCGAACCGTCAGGCGGATCTTGGTCGTGCGCTTCGCGACTAAACTGACCGCGAGCAATTGAAAATGGAGGCCTTCGATAAGGCCCTCGAAAAGGTGGTGAAGGCGTTGGCTTATCTGGCCAGCGCCTTCATCCCTTGTATCTTTACGATGATCGTGATCGACGTGTCTATCCGGACGATGGGTATTACCCCGCCGCTGTTTACGTCTTCAATTGTTGAATACGGTCTATTGTACATCGCCATGTTCTCCGCTCCTTGGCTGGTTCGGGAGAAAGGACATGTCGCGATTGAGGCGCTGGTATCGATCCTTCGGCCCACTGTACAGACTGTGCTGGCGAAGTTCATGTACACGATATGTGGCTTGGCGGCGCTTCTGTTTTCCTATTTTGCACTCCGATTATTTCTAGAAGCGGCGGACTCGGGGCAGTTAGATGTTCGCGGCGTGGATATGCCCTACTGGGCGCAGTTCCTGCCAATGACGATTGGTTTCTTTCTTGTCGCGCTTGAATTTATGATGTTTCTGGCCGGTCTTCGTCACTACTACAGCTACGATCTGAGCGAAATCAAGGACGAAGTCTGAACATGGAGTGGTATTGGGCAGGGGCATTACTATTAGGCTGTGTGATGGCAGGAATGGCGCTCGGTATACCGGTAGCGTTTACATTCCTGCTGACCAATATCGTTGGCACTTGCGTCTTTGTTATCGGACGCCAAGACACCTTCGCCGCATTTATCGATCGTTTCATGATGCAGGTGCCGCAGGTCGTTGACAATGCCCCGCAATTGATAACCTCATTTACCCTCTCGCCGATCCCGATGTTTATTTTGATGGGATCCCTATTCTTCCACACCGGCCTTGCGATTAAGGTATTCGATGCGTTGGATAAACTGCTCGGCAAAATCCCTGGAAGGTTGTGCTATTTAACGGTTATTGGTGGTTCTCTGTTCTCCACCCTAACCGGTTCTACGATGGCTAATACGGCAATGCTCGGTTCTTTGTTAGTGCCGGAAATGCAACGCCGCGGCTACAGTAAACATATGTCGATGGGCCCCATTCTTGGTACCGGCGGTCTGGCGATGATCATCCCTCCGTCGTCACTAGGCGTCCTTCTTGCCAGTATCGCGAGCGTAGATGTCGGTGCATTACTTATTGCGGGTTTACTGCCGGGTTTTGTGCTGGCGGGGTTATACGCCGGCATGATCACGATAATGCTGGTGATGAACCCGGACTCTGCACCGTCGTATGAAATAGAGCCGACAACTTGGCGGGAAAAAGGGTATCAGGTCGTTGTAAATATATTGCCAATGGGCTTTGTAATATTTCTCGTCATTGGATTTATCGTCCTTGGCTGGGCGACGCCGTCCGAGTCCGCGTCCTTCGGCGTCGTCGGGGTTGTTATCCTCGCAGTAGTGCGGCGGGCCTTTACGTGGGGGGCATTCAAGACGTCACTGATCGGAACGATCCGTGTGGTTGGGATGGTGTTCTTCATCCTTATGAACTCTACTGTATTTAGCCAACTTCTGTCGTTTTCCGGTGCAAGCCGCGGGTTTGTCGGATGGGCTACCGGTTTTGAAGTGGCGCCGCTGGTCATCTTGGGAGCCATGTTCCTAGTCCTGATCCTGCTTGGCATGTTTATGGACCCGGTCTCGATGATGCTGATCACCGTTCCGATCTTTTATCCGATTGCGGGCGAATTAGGTTATGATCTGATCTGGTTCTCACTGATCGTCCTGATGTCGCTTGAGATGAGCGCGACTACACCGCCATTTGGGTTATTGCTGTACATAATGATGGGTATGGTTAAAGGGACCACCTTAGGACAAGTGTCTCTTGCTGCTGCCCCCTATCTACTGTGCGACCTTATTTTAATAATCATCCTCATAATCTTCCCGATGCTAGCGCTTTATTTGCCTGGATTGATGGGCGGATAAAGGATTTTATAGGCGGAGTCTGTCCGGACACCGTCAGTTTTATCTTTACAGACATATTTTACCGCCTTCCCGCGCCATATAGACTTTCGCCTGATCTACTTTTAATCGAGGCGGAATACACATGGTTATGAAACCCAGAGACCGGATCGATTTTTCGGCGATGGCCGACCGAAAGCCGCTAAAGCTGCCTGATGGTAAGCGCGTTGTCGTCTGGGTAATTGTCAATATCGAAAACTGGGATGTAGGAAAGCCCTTGGCTCGGACGGTTCTGCCGCCGCCCGGCGGGCAGGTTCATATTCCGGATATTCCGAACTGGTCATGGCAGGAATACGGTATGCGGGTTGGTTTCTGGCGCTTCTACGAAGCTCTCACCTTGCGGAGGATTCCGGCAACACTGTCGGTCAACGGATCTGTTTGCACCGAGTATCCGCGGCTCGCGCAAGCGGCTAATGACGCAGGTTGGGAATTCCTGGGCCATGCCTATCACCAGCGGCCGACGCACCTGATAGAGGATCAACTGCAGGATATTCGCGAGACCATCAAGGCCATCGAGGATTTCACTGGCAAGGCCCCGCGCGGCTGGATGGGACCGGGACTGACCGAAACCTTCGAGACGCCCGATTATCTAAAGGAAGCCGGCATAGAATACGTTGCGGATTTCCCGATGGATGATCAGCCTTTCGAAGTGAGAACCGAGCATGGTCCGCTAATTTCCATCCCCTACACCGTGGAATTGAACGATATCCCGATGATGATCGTACAGCACCACAAGGCCGCGGAATTCTATGATCGCTGCATGGATAACTTCGAGCGGCTCTACCAGGAAGGAGAACACAATGCCCGGGTGATGGCGATCGCCGTGCATCCTTATATCTCTGGTACACCTTTCCGGATCAAGTATTTTGAAAAGGTGTTAGACGAAATTTTGAAGTACGATGATGTTGCGCTGTGGACGGGCGGACAGGTGGTGGACTGGTTTAAATCCGTGACGTAATGCTGCGTCTTGGCCTTGGCAGTTGAGAGGGGACGATGAAAAATAGGCTCGGCGACTCACCTAGGCGAAAAGAAGATTTGCGACTTCTTACCGGCAGGGGACAGTTTGCGGACGATAATTCGTCGGATGGTCAGCTTTATGCCTTTATGTTGGCAGCGGTACATTCCCACGCGGAACTCCATTATATCGATACCTCAGCGGCGAAGGCGGAACCCGGTATAGTTGATGTTCTAACCGGCGCCGACTGGCTGGCGGATGACCTTGGCCCGATCCCTCACAATATGGGATTTTCCAGCCCGCCCGATATTGTCCTCGAAAACCGGGATGGGACGGACCGTTTTGTCGCACCCCATTATCCGCTGCCGGCAGACCGAGTTCGACATGTGGGAGAGCCAGTGGCGATGGTAATCGGCGAAACATACTTCCAGGCACGCGATGCCGCCGAACTGATCGATATAGAATATGAGCCGCTTGCACCTATCGTCGACACCGACGCTGCTGCATCGGACAAGGCACCTGTGATCTGGCCGGACCACGGAACCAATGTTGGGATTGATGCCGACGTTAACGATCGAAACGAGATAGCGCGGCTGATTAAAGACGCCGAATATGTCGTTAAGTTGAAGACGCAGCTGACCCGCGTATCGGGTGTGGCGATGGAACCCCGTTCGTCTTTGGGAAAATACGACGCCGACGGCCGTTATACGCTGCAGACAACCGCAGGCAGCATATACCGCTATAAGCGCGAATTGGCCGAACTGTTGGGTGAGGACGAAAAGGACGTCAGGATCATCATCCGCGATGCTGGCGGTTCCTATGGGCCGCGCAATGCGTTGTATGTTGAGCATGCGCTTGTCTTATGGGCGGCGAAACGTTTGAGACGGCCGGTAAAGTGGACCTCCGACCGGACCGAATCCATGTTGACCGACTATCAGGCCCGTGATCTCGTGATTGATGCCGCCATGGGCTTCGACGAAGACGGTCGGATTGTTGCGCTTGATACCAATAATACGTCGAATATCGGCGCCCATTCGGCGTCCTGGATCCCCTTGGTCAAGGGCATTGAGATTACTACCGTTCTGTATCGAATACCGGCCGCATCCGCCCGCGCCGTTGCGGTGCAAACTAACACACCGCCGACGTATCCGTATCGCAGCGCCGGTCGCCCCGAAGTCATGTATGCGATAGAGAGGATTATGGATATGGCTGCCGCGGCCACCGGCATCGATCGTATCGAGATCCGCCGCCGAAACCTGATTTCGCCGGAAGATATTCCCTATACGAACAACTTCGGGCTGACATACGATTCCGGCGATTATCCGCAGGCACTTCAGGAAGCGGTTGTCCTGTCTGGCTGGAACGGTTTTGAAAGTCGGAGGGCAGAGGCCGCAAAGGACGGAAGGTTGAGGGGAATTGGTATCGCCAACTACGCGGATCTGTCGACCGGTTATCCACGGGAATGGACAGAGATCGAAGTGCGGCCAGAAGGAGTGGTGAACGTCCAAATCGGCACCATGCCGACGGGGCAGGGGCATCAGACGGCATTTAGCCAGATGGTTGCCCAGGTGTTGCAGGCGCCATACGAGACTATAGAAGTTGGCTATGGGGACACGGATCTTCTGAAAGACGGCGGCGGGACGCACTCTGGGCGCAGCATGCGTATGGGGGCGATCGTGCTTTCAGATGCTAGCGCGAAGATCATTGCTCGTGCCACTCGGATCGCTGCCCATACTCTGGAAGCAGCTGATGCCGATATCGAATACGCCGACGCGATTTTCACAGTCGCGGGGACGGACCGCTGCATCAGCTTGTTCGACATCGCAGCTGCGGCGCGCGACCTGTCCGATCTGCCGGAAGATCTAAAAGGGAAGCTGAGTGAAGAAGCCGAGGTATATTTTCCCCGCGCCGTGATCGGGTCTGGCTGCCATGTTTGCGAGCTCGAGATCGATCCGGAAACCGGTGTGGTGGAAATAGTCAATTGGACCGCGGTCGACGATGTTGGCCGCGCGATCAACCCGATGACACTGGATGGGCAGACCCATGGCAGTGTTATGCAGGGCGTCGGTCAGGCGTTGATGGAAGATTGCGCCTACGACACCGAAACTGGCCAGATGATCGGTGCGACGTTTATCGATTACGCGATGCCCCGGGCCGACACCTCTCCACCGTTTCGGACAAAGCTGCTCGAGGTTCCCAGTCCGTCGAACCCATTAGGCATCAAGCCGGGCAGCGAAGGCGGCACAGCAGTTGCGCCGGCGGCAGTTGCGAATGCGATTGTTGATGCACTTACGGAATATGGCGTCAATCATATTGACTTGCCGGCGACCCCGGAACGTATCTGGCGGGCGTTGAACGGCGATTGATTTCGACTACTTGTCGAAACGGATGTCTTTTTTCTCGAGAAAGGCGCGCATGCCAGCCTTGGCGTCGTCGGACGCTTGGGTAAGAGCGGAGGCCAAGGATTCCACAAAGTAACCCTCGCTTTCGCCCATCCGATCAATGCGCTGGATGGTATTAAGCATCATCTTGTTAGCGAGCGGCGCGTTGCCAGCAATCGTTTTGGCTAATTCCATCGCCTTGTCGAAAGCTTCCCCGTTCCCGACCCGATGGTGTGACAGGCCAACCTGTTGCCCTTCTTCTGCATCCATTCGGCGTCCCGTCAGCATCATCTCGGTCATGCGGCCCGGCCCGATCACCCGCGCCACTCTAATGCTGGCGCCGCCGCCGACGTAGATTCCTCGACGACCTTCGGGTAGCTGGTAGATTGTCGACGGTTCTGCGACGCGGACGTGGGCCGCTGTCGCAAGCTCAAGGCCTCCGCCCATCACGGCGCCATGCATAGCAGCAACGACGGGGAGCCCGCCGTACTGAATGAGATCAAATGTCCTGTGCCAGTACCGCGATATATCAAACGCCTCGTCGACGTCGCGTTCTTTATGTTGAGAAAGATCCAAGCCGGCACAGAAATGATCTCCATTCGCGCGCAACACAACAGCCACCGCCTCTTGTGGCGGTGTATTGAAAAACCTATTGATATCTCTAATTAGCGTTTCGTTGACCGCGTTCCGTTTTTCTGGCCGGTTCAGCGTAAGGATAGCGACGTTGCCGCGCATTTCGAAGTCGATCAGGTCGGATGAAAAAGCGGTCACGGGTTGATCCTCCGTAGGGGACTGGACAGTCGGTAATACGCCTCTATAAGTGGCCGGGTACGCGGTGTAAACTCCGTTTGATGGGAGAACACTCAGAAGTTTAACAGGGGAGAACTTGGATGGATGTCAGCGGACATGGCGCCATTGTTGCCGGCGGCGCATCCGGCTTGGGCGCAGCAACGGCACGGGCCTTGGCGGCGGCTGGTGCGCGCGTTGCTATCCTCGATGTCAACCTCGATGTTGCGCAGGAAACGGCGAGTGAAATCGGCGGTGTTGCCATTGATTGCGACGTAACCAACCCCGAAAAAGCTGAGGCTGCTGTAGGAAAAGCGGTTTCGGAAGTCGGTGATCCGCGAGTACTCGTCAACTGCGCGGGGATTGGCCCGGCGGAACGTATTTTAGGCCGTGACGGACCGCAGCCTCTGGACAACTACGCGCATTGTATCAACGTGAACGTGGTGGGTACGTTCAACATGTTGCGGCTCGTCGCGCATAAGATGAGTGAGACCAAAACGCTCGACGCCGACGGCGAGCGCGGCGTCATCGTGAATACGTCATCGGTCGCCGCCTATGACGGTCAGGTGGGCCAGGCTGCCTATTCATCATCGAAAGGGGCGATCGCCGGATTGACTCTGCCGGCCGCGCGTGAACTGGCGCGGTTCGGCATCCGCGTCGTCGCCATCGCGCCCGGCGTGTTCGAAACGCCCATGCTGCGGGGACTGCCCCAGCCGGCCCAGGAATCGCTCGAAATCGCAACGCCGTTTCCGTCAAGGCTCGGCACGCCGGACGAATATGCGAATTTCGTCATGTGTATCCTTGGTAACAAGATGCTGAACGGCGAAATCGTCCGCCTTGATGGTGCGCTGCGACTGGCGCACGGCTAACGGGTGCCGCCGGTGGCTGAACTCGCTAAGGTAAACATGAACGCGTTTGGCGTCGATATCGACCGCCGCGCTGACGGTACGATTATTCTTTCTTGCCCGGAGCCCCTCGATGCATTGCCGTCCAGTATTGTTGCCATACTGCGCGACCATGCTGCTTCGCATCCGGGCCGGGATTTTCTGTGTGAACGGGATGCTTCTAAAGAATGGCGGCGAGTGACCTATGCCGGCGTCTTGAAAGCCGCAAATTCCATCGGCCAGGCGTTACTTGACGGCGGTCACGGCCCTGATCGCCCGGTGGCCATTCTCTCCGACAACTCCGTCGATCAGGCCTTTGTTTCTTTTGGGGCTATGACGGTCGGTATTCCGGTCATGCCGGTATCGCCCGCCTATTCGTTGATGAGTGAGGATCACGAGAAACTGAAAAGTGTGATCGAGCACAACGATCCATCGGCGATTTTCGTCGAAGATCCGGAGCCGTTCGCGCGGGCCATTGACGCGCTTGATTTGTCGGGCAGGACGCTTGTGACAAGCAAAGGCGCCGACGGCATTCAAGATGCGGTGCCTCTATCTGACTGGTTGGCGGTTGTTCCCGGAACGGCAGTGGATGAGGCGGTATCCCGGGTCAATCTCGACACCATAGGCAAGATCCTGCTTACGTCGGGATCGACGGGGCTGCCGAAAGGGGTGTTGAATACGCATCGTATGATGGTGTCCAATCAGGTTTCCATCGCGCAGATCTATGCATTTCTGCGGGATGAGCCACCTGTATTTCTCGATTGGCTGCCTTGGAACCATACGTTTGGCGGCAACTATAATTTGAACATGGTGCTTCATAACGGCGGGACGATGTATATCGACGAGGGACGCCCAGTGCCTGGACGGATTGAGGCGACTATTGCCAATCTTCGAGAGATTTCGCCCACCCTATATCTCAACGTGCCGCGGGGCTACGACCTGATGCTGCCGTTCCTGGAACAGGACGAAGCGGCACGGGACGGTCTGTTCCGAAATTTGAAAAAATTTTTCTTCGCCGGTGCGGCACTCCCCGCAAATGTATGGGAAAGGCTTGATTTACTGGCCGTTGAGGCGCGCGGCGAGCGCGTGCCCATCACGACGTCGCTCGGGTCTACCGAAACAGCGCCCGCGGCGACTTATCTGAACTGGCTGCCGGAATCAGCCGGCAATATAGGTCTTCCGATGCCCGGTCATGAAGTCAAATTGATCCCGAATGGCGACAAACTAGAAATTCGTATGCGCGGGCCGAATATTACGCCGGGTTATTACAATCAGGACGATCTTACGGAGAAGGCGTTCGACGAAGAGAAATTTTTTCGCATCGGAGATGCCGGAAAATTTGAAGACGAGAACGACCCCTCAAGAGGGATCGTGTTCGATGGCCGCGTTGCAGAGAACTTTAAGCTTCTGTCCGGAACTTGGGTTCATGCGGGTCAGCTTCGTCTCCAGGCTATTGCGACAACTTCTCCTGTCATTCAGGATGCTGTCGTTACTGGTCAGGATAGGGACGACGTTGGGCTTTTGGTGTTTCCCAGTATTGCTGGCTGTCTGTCGATTGCCGGAGAGGGGGTGGGGCCGGACCAAATTTTGTCGAATGTCGCGATCCACGATCATATTCGGGCAGGCCTAGCGGCCCACAATGCCGTAAACCCAGGCAGTTCGACCTGTATCCGGAGGGTGTTACTGATGTTGGAACCGCCGCAGATAGATGCCGGAGAAATTACCGATAAGGGTTATATTAATCAGAGAGCAGTGCTCGAGCGTCGCACAGCTTTGGTGGATCGGCTTTACATCGGGAATGACGACGATATCGTTATCGTCACATAGTATCGCCACAGTGTTTCGAGGAGGAATTGGATGATCAAGGTAGAAGATATCGCATTTGGGCGCCTTCAGTCGCCCGATCTAGATGCCGCTGAAGAGTTTCTTGTCAATTTCGGCATGGTACGTGCCGAACGAACGAAGGACACGTTGTATATGCGGGGTACCGATCCGGCACCTTTCATCCACGTAACACATTTGGGCGACGCTAAATTTGTCGGTTTAGCGTTTCGGGCCCAAAGCGAAGAGGATCTGGATAGAATTTCCAAGGCCGACGGTGCGTCAGAAATTGAGGATCTTGATGAGCCAGGTGGCGGCAAACGCGTGCGGCTAACCGAACCTAACGGGTATCAGATCGAAATTGTTTTCGGTCAGAAAAACCAAGAAGAAATCCCGGTGCCGCGTTTCGGGGTGAATACTGCCGCTGCTCGAGAATCCAGACTCGGTGAACTGACCCGAATCAAACAGGGACCATCACACGTTAAGCGACTGGGCCATGCCGTGATCATGACGCCCGACGTTGCCGCGGGAACCAAATGGTTTCGGGAGACACTGGGTCTTGTGTGCTCAGACGATGTTTATGTAGGCGAGAAAGACAACATCATTGCAACATTTAACCGCGTTGACGGCGGTGAACGTTTCGTCGACCACCATACTTTCTTGTGCATTGGCGGTGAAAATGCCGGCCTCAACCATATGGCGTTCGAAGTGCACGACATCGATGATGTTTTTATGGGCCATTTTCACCTGAGCGCGATGGAAAAATACGATCACATGTGGGGGCTTGGCCGGCACGTACTTGGTAGCCAAGTCTTCGATTACTGGCAGGATCCGTGGGGCCGGGTACACGAGCATTGGACAGACAGCGATCGTCTTAACAACAAGAACCCGCCGAACCTAATCGCAGCAGAAGACGGGCTGGATTCGCAGTGGGGTGAAGAGGTTCCCGAACGCTTTATCAATCACTCGACGCCGTAAGAGGTCTGATCAAAGGAGAACAACAAGATGAAAGCCAATATCAATGGGGTTGACCTTAACTACGAGTTATCCGGCAACCCGGATAAGCCTTGGCTAACCTTTTCTAATTCACTCGCGACCGACCTCCATATGTGGGATGAACAAGAGGCGGCTCTTGCTGCGGATTTCCATATACTACGCTACGACAAGAGGGGTCATGGTCAGTCTGAACCGGTATCCGGTGCTTACAGTTTTGACGATCTGATCGCTGATGTGGTGGGCTTGTGGGATCATCTAGGTATCGAAAAGACCTATTTCGTGGGGTTGTCGATCGGCGGTATGACGGCGCAAGGAATAATGCTTAAGCATCCCGAGCGTTTGATGTCGGTGGTGATAGCTAATTCGATGGGTAAGGTAGCACCTGAATTCGTTAGCGCCTGGCAGGACCGTATTAATCTATCCCGCGAAAAAGGCATGGACCCTCTAATACAGCCGACAATGGAGCGTTGGTTTACCGAGGAATTCCGCAACAAAGGGTCTGCTGAAGCGCAGAAAATCGCTGACATGATCGCGGCTACGTCTGTAAACGGTTACGCCGGATGCGCTGCCGCAATCCAGAATCTGGACTACCTAGATAGCCTCGGAAAAATTTCTGGTATCCCGGTTCTGTTTATCGCAGGCGCTCAAGATGCTGGAACACCGCCCGCTGGGATGGAGGCGATGCACGCCAACATGCCGGGATCGGAGTATGTGCTGCTCGATCCGGCGGCCCACATTTCCAACGTAGAGCGTTCGGCGGATTTTACGCAGACGTTGAATGGTTTTTTGGCAAAACATTAGAAATCGCCGCGCTGTACAGCGGCGCTGGATGAAAGGACGTATTGTATGACCGGTGCCGCTGCGGTTATCGGGTCTGGAACTATTAATTCTCATATGGTGCGAGGTAATCTGCAGTTATGAGCGAGCTTTTTTCGCCGATAACCGTCGGACCCTTCGAGTTGCCGCATCGGGTGATAATGGCGCCGATGACCCGCAACCGGGCGGGCGAAGGCAACGTGCCGCATGCGCTGAATGCCGCCTACTACCAGCAACGTTCCGACGCCGCCCTAATTATCACTGAGGCAACGCAGGTCTGCCCCGAGGGGATGGGTTATCCGGGTACGCCGGGTATTCATTCCGACGCGCAGATCGATGGCTGGCGAGAAGTTACCGACGCCGTCCACGAGGCCGGGGGGCGGATTTTTCTTCAGCTCTATCATGTCGGTCGGATATCTCATCCAGATCTTCAGCCGAACGGACAGGACCCGGTGGCCCCCTCTGCTATACAGCCGAGCGGTAAGGCGATGACATCGTCGGGCATGAAGCCGTTCGTGACGCCCCGCTCTCTTGAAACCGACGAGTTGCCGGCGCTGGTTGAAAGTTATCGAACGGCTGCAAAAAATGCCGATATCGCTGGTTTCGACGGTGTCGAAATTCATGGCGCTAACGGATATCTACTTGATCAGTTTACGCGCGATTCCACTAATATTAGAGAGGACGCATATGGGGGGTCGATTGGAAACCGTTGTCGTTTGCCGCTCGAAGTAACCGACGCCGTCGTGGACGTTTGGGGAGCTGACAGGGTCGGATACAGAATTTCACCGTTTCATCCGTATAACGACATTTGCGATTCTGATCCCGGTCGCACGTTTGCTTACCTCGCCGAGGAACTCGCACAGCGGAACCTCGTTTACCTGCATTTGGTGGAACTGGGCGGAAGCATTAGCGACGAAGATTTCCTTGCCAGCCGGAACCCTTTGCTCTCGACGCTCAGGAAAGTTTGGCCGAATGCTCTTATTGCAAATGGTGGCTATGACCGTGCCAGAGCGGATGCGGTAATAGAAGCCGGGCTTGCCGATTTAGTGTCATTCGGAGCGCCGTATTTAGCTAACCCGGATCTTGCAGAACGGTTGCATAGCCGTGCTGCGTACAACGAATCCGATCGGGCCACATTCTACGGCGGTGGTGCAAAAGGATACACTGACTACCCGTTTCTGACCGACTGACAGTCGTTAGCTTAATGGAAGTTTTATATATTTAAGTAGCAAGGTGGAAAACGATGGCCATATCGAAAGTTAAAACTGAGACTACGATGAAGGTGTCGGCGACCTGTCCACATCATTCCCGTGCGGACGTGAGTGTCAGAGATATAGAAAGCGTTATTGACGAACCGACGGAAAGGGGCGGGACCAATTTAGGCATGACACCCACCGAGACTATGGTCTCCGCGTTGATAGGGTGTACAAATGTGATCACGAACAAAATCGTACAAAGCTACGATATGAAGATCGAAGCAATGGATATCAATGTCGAGGCCCAGTTCGATCTTAGGGGCGTCTCGCTTAAGGAAGAAGTACGCGTACCGTTTCCCTCAATGACGCTGAACATCGATATCAAATCCCCTAACTCCCCAGAAGAATTCGATAAGGTCCAAGACGACCTTCGGAAATTTTGTCCGATCGCGAAGGTCATCCGGGAGGCGGGAACAGAGATTACCGAACATTGGAATATTTCCGCCTGAGCCCCATGAATAACGATCCAGCATTCGTACGAAACGTGGAAGTCTTTATTTTTCATGAAGCCCGGCTCCTCGACGAGCGCCGGTTTGAAGAGTGGTTGGACTTATTTTCCCATGACGGAGTGTATTGGATCCCGGCAACACCGGGTCAAGAGGACCCACTCGGCGAAGTGTCGATCGCGTATGAGGAACGCCAGCTGATCGATGTTAGGGTGCGGCGGTTGAGGCATCCAGAAAACTATGCTGATCAGCCGACTGTTAGAACCCGCCGGGTTATAGGCAATCTGGTGATTGATTCGGCCGATGCGGGATCAGTTGTCGCACGGTCCAATTTCACGTTCGCCGATTTTCAGGGCGACGAGCAACGTATTTTTGTGGGGGAATACGTGCACACGTTACGACCAATCAAAGATAGTTATGAGATTGTTCAAAAACGCGTGAACTTAGTGAACTGTGATGCGCCCCTTGGCGGCATCGTGGTGCCGCTCTAATGACCGAGCAGGGAGCGGCTATCGTAATGGGGGGCGGCGATGCCTTGGGTGGCGCAATCGCGCGGCGTTTTGCCCGTGGTGGGCTCGTCGCCGTCCCCTCCCGGCGCAAGATCAAGCCGCTGGGCCAGCTAGTGGCGCAGATCGAGGCAGGTGGCGGCCGGGCTGAAGGTATCCCGTGCGACGCACGCGATGAAGATGCAGTTATAGATATGTTTAATCGCGTCGAGGAAGAAATCGGCCCGTTGGAGGCGTTCGTGTTTAATGTCGGCGCACAGCATCGTTGTTCTGTCCTCGAGATGACCGCACGCATTTACCGGCAGGTCTGGGAAAGCGCTACACTGGGCGGTTTCATTACGGGTCGAGAAGCGGCGCGGCGAATGGCGGCGCAGGGCAGGGGAACGATCATCTTTACCGGCGCTACTGCCAGCGTACGTGGCGGTGCTAATTTTTCGTCCTTCGCAAGTGCGAAGCATGCCCTTCGGGCGCTAGCACAATCTATGGCGCGGGAACTCGGCCCCATGGGCGTTCATGTTGGACACATTGTCGTCGACGGAATGATTGACTCCGAGGCGGTGCGAGCGAAGTTTTCGGAAGAGACCGATAAGCTGCCCGATGGTGGCATGCTAGATCCGGATCATATTGCTGAAGCATACTGGGCTATGCACACCCAACCGAGGGATGCCTGGACGTTCGAAATGGATATTCGGCCTTCACTCGAAAGTTGGTAACGTCTTATCTGGTGATGGCATCAGGCCGTATACGTTCTGATGATGTTCGTCCGGCACCATGCTGTCGAAGCTCAATTCCTCGGCATATACAAGGTGGTCGATATACCCCCGATAGAACACGTTTGCTTTTTCCCGGTCCCAAAGTGAATTAGTGGCCGTTACCCAGCCGGCATCGTACTTTGTGCCGAAATCCTAGGGGAGGCAGGGGAATGGTATGAAATGCGGGCAGAACAGCGTGACCGGATGCACGTGAGTGCCTTTTGGTTTGTTCAATCATCATTATAGAATGACCGATAGCTAGGGGGTAAACCATGATCGAGACAAAAGGTATAGTCCACTTCACCATTTCTGTTACCGACCCGGAGGCAAGCGAGAAGTTCTACCGCGAAGTCCTCGGTCTAGAGACGGTGCAGATAGTTCCGCCGATCGGTATGGTATTTATGAGGTCGGGAGAGGATTTCGTAATCCTAACAAAAAGCAAGACAGCTGTGGACCCGAACCCTGGAGACGAATTCTTCGTACATCATGCTTTCCGGGTCGACGTCGACAAATATGACCAGGCAAAGCAGCATCTGACTGAACATGGCATCAAAGTCATTTTCGAAGAGGAACGCCACGACGGCGTTTTCCATGGAAAGCAGTGTTACTTCCACGATCCGGATCGAAACGTCTTAGAGATCATCGGTCTGGAAAAGATTGGGGAAGGGTTTTCGGCAGAAATGCTGAAGGATGGGTTTTCGCCCTTTTCTAAGGACAGCAGGAACTAGGATCCGTCTGGTACTTAATCGTCGATTTATTTCCGTTTCGTTCTGGCCGAGCACGGAAAAGACAAACACTGTATTGGACAACGATTTTGGCTCATCCGAGCACTTGCTTGCGTTAGCTTACTTCAGGTGCCACCTATAGCGCTAGCTGACAGAGGTTGGAATGATGGCAGAGTTTATTGACGCAAATACACTGAAATCCTGGATCAGTGACGACGAAGAACTAGCATTACTCGACGTACGAGAGGCTGGCCAGTTCGGCGAAGATCACATGCTGTACTCTATACCGTGTCCCTATAGCATTTTTGAAATGCGCGTACAGTTCTTGGTGCCACGCCCTTCCGTAAGGGTGGTGCTTGTCGACGCAGACGACGGAACCGCACAGAAGGCCGCCCGGCGACTGGCGGAACTGGAGTATTCTGATATCTCTATTCTCCGGGGCGGTAACACCGCGTGGGCTGCCGCAGGGTTCGAGGTTTTTCAGGGTGTTAATGTGCCGTCAAAGGCCTTCGGCGAGGTGGTCGAGCACGTTGCCAATACCCCGCGCATCACGGCGGAAGAACTAAACGCAATGATGGAGGCCGGGGAAGATATGGTCATCGTTGACGGTCGCACACCGTCGGAACATCATCGTATGTCCATCCCGGGGGGCATCAGCATGCCCAATGCCGAAATGATATATCGAATCCACGATTTGGCACCGAACCCCAAGACCACAATCGTGGTGAACTGTGCCGGACGTACCCGCTCGATAATCGGCGCACAGGCACTGATAAACGCAGGGCTTCCCAACCGTGTCGTGGCGCTCAAGGCCGGCACCATGGGGTGGACACTTGCCGGGTTCCAACTCGATCACGGTACCGGGCTCGCCTACCCCAAAAAGATCAGCTCTGACGGCGTCACCAAGGCTGCGGGATATGCGGCCGATGTTATTAAAAAGTTTGACCTGTCAACGATAGACAGGGATACGATGTCGGCATGGCAGTGTGATGAGACCCGCACGTTATTCCTGCTTGATGTACGAGCAGATGATGAATTTCTCGAAGGGCATCTCCCCGGTTCGGTACATGCGCCCGGCGGGCAACTGGTTCAGGCGACAGACGAATGGTGCGGGGTCTGGGGTGCACGGGTCGTGTTAATTGATACTTTCCCCTGTGCACGCGCTGCAATCACTGCTCATTGGCTGAAACAGATGGGCTGGGACGTCCATATCCTCAAAGGCGGGATTGATCGTTCTGAGGCCCTTAAAAAGGGCCCAACGATCCCCTCGGATGGGGGGCTACCGGATTTGGACACCGTAGAACCTATTGAGCTTTCCAATGCTATTGCTGCAGGTACGGTCTTAGTGGTCGATGTTGATCATTCAATGGATTTTCGCGACGCCCATCTGCCGAGCGCGGTGTGGTGTGCCCGCTCTCGTATCGACCGGTTGGAAGTGCCAGACGACGTGATGGTCGTTCTTTATTCCCAGCATGAAACACGCGCCAGACTAGCGGCTAAAGACATGTCGGAGGAGGCTGGAGGACCGGTTGCTATTCTTGGAGGTGGCCGAGAGGCATGGAATGCGGAGGGTTTTCCTGTTGAGGGGTCGCCTGACTTGCCCGTAGATGCGGACTGTATTGATTACCTGTTTTGGGTATCGCGTCGTCATATGGGTAGCGACGAAGCTGCTCTTGCCTATCTAGAATGGGAAGAAAACCTCCCTGCCCAGATCGAAGCTGACGGCGACGCCCGGTTTTCAGTGCTGACGCGATAAAAAAAGGAAACGAGAAATGAATCTACAACTTGGATACCTGCTGCCGACTAGGGAACGGATCATGGTTGGCAAGCACGAGGTTCAAGAAATTCTATCACTTGGTGATCTTGCGGACGATCTTGGAGTCGATAGCGTATGGATTGGTGACTCTCTGTTGGCTAAGCCGCGGCATGATCCTCTGAGCCTGGTCGGTGCTATTGCTGCCCGTACTAAGCGGGTGAAGGTGGGAACCGCAGTTCTACTTCCGATGCTACGTAACCCGGTTCTTTTGGCGCATCAGGTTGCGACGTTGGATCAGGTTGCCGAAGGGCGCATGATCCTCGGTATCGGTACCGCTCGCGACGTGCCTGCTATTCGTAACGAATTTGAGGCTGCGGGTGTCCCCTTCGAAAAACGTATTGGACGGATGCTCGAGCAGATGCGGTTGTGCCGCGCGTTATGGAAGGGAGAACCGGTCAACTGGGAGGGCCTATGGAACGTTAAACAGGGACAGCTGGCGCCTTTGCCTTTTACTAAGGGCGGACCCGTCATTTGGTCCGGTGGTGGCGTTGAGGCCGCGCTCAAAAGGGCAGGGCGATATTTCAACGGCTGGTTTCCGTCCGGCGCCGGTACCGGTAGGGACTGGTGCGAAGGATGGAAAGGTGTGCAGCAATTTGCAATAGAAGCGGGTCGCGATCCGGCGGATATTACCGGCGCCGCATACGTTACATTGTCAGTGAATGAAGATCAGTCCAAAGCGGATACCGAACTGGATGCTTATTTGGAGGGCTATTATTTACGCCCGGCGGAAGAAATACGTAACCAGCAGTACTGCTTTGCCGGTACTCGTGCTGGCGCAGTCGAATGGTTAACTGAGTTCGCCGTCGGCGGCGCGTCGCATATCTGTATCCGTTTCACCGGTAGCAACGACGCGGCGCAAATGGAAGAATTGATCCGGATTCGTGAAGATGTGACCTAAGAAGTGGTTGCCGGGAGACGTCGAACTCCCGCGCTGCCAGCTTCCCAACTGCCACGGTATTCCGAAGCACGCCTATCTTTTTGACTTCCAAATTGATCTGCTCAAAAATTGGTTTGATGGTCATACCCGCTTAACAGCTATCAGTTATGAATGCACACTGGACTTTTTGATTGTTAACCGGTCGGCGTTAACCCCAAGTAATTCCATTATATCATTAAAATCGATTTAGCGTGCCGTTGTAGGAGAAAAGCCGATACCGCCGCCGTCGGCACGACCGCTACCACTGCCGATTACCCTCGCGTCGTGGTACGGCAGTGGTTGGTTTCTTAAAGTCCATTTGTTCGAATGTTTAACATCACCTCCCGTTGCCATTGTTGGTGATAATGGTGTCGCCTCAGTATGATGCAGGTGATTACAGAGTGGATTGAAAAAATGGGTATGCAGACGGTATGGGATCATATTCGGCTCGCCGCCGACCGGACACCAAGCCACATTGCAGTTGTCGATGACCAAAGCGCACGCACGCTGACATTCACCGACCTAATTTACGAGGTGGAATGCGTTGCTGCTGGTCTCGCTGCGGTAGGCCTAAAACCCGGGCAGCACGTTGGAACGGTTTTGCCCAATGTATTGCAGCATGTGATCGCTATACTTGCTCTACATCGCCTCGGGGCTATTGTCTGTATGATCAACCCTCGACTGAAACCGAATGAAGCGGGGCAACTCATTGCCGACGCGCGTATGTCGGGAGTCCTCTGCGTGGCAGATGAGGGGGTTGTGACCGCTGCGCGGGCAGTTTTACCGGAGGACGCACCGATACTGGTAGTGGGTGGCCCAACGGAAGGCGATTGCGCCATCGAAAAGTGTCGCGGTGACGGTGCTGAATTACCCGACTGGATGCCGCCCGATCCAGAAGACCCGGCGTTCATTTTGTATACCTCCGGTACCACCGGACTACCAAAGGGCGTAATGATCCCTCACCGGGCTACTGATGCCCGTGTCCTATTTGCCCCTGTCCAATGTGGACTACGGCATGGGCCACAGAATAAAGCACTCGGGCTAATGCCGCTTTGTCATGCTGTTGGATTTTACTCTGCGCTGGTCACAACACTTTCACTCAACGGCACATATTACGTTCATTCGGCTTTTGATCCGGCCAAGGCGGTAGAGGCGATAAAGACCAACGGTATAACCTATGTATTTGGCGCTCCGGCTCATTTTCACGCCATGCTCGACGTCCCCGGATTTGATCCCGCTGAC
>JAYYZV010000144.1:0-31966 GCA_036339975.1 Pseudomonadota bacterium
GCCCTGGTTCGGGAGCGATGAGGGTTCGGGACATCTCGTTCCATATACGCTCCCCTGACAGCGTCTCGACATGCGTCGCAGCATCCCGGCAGGCGGCCAATGATGCCGGGTCCGGGTCCATTTTTCCGTAATACGCCTGGAACCTAAAAAACCTCATTACCCGCAAATAGTCCTCAGCGACGCGCTCCGACGCACCGCCGATAAAACGAACCCGACCTGCCCTGAGATCTTCTATACCGCCGAAATAATCATAGACCTTACCATCGGGATCAGCTGACAGAGCGTTGAAGGTGAAATCGCGGCGCGACGCATCTTCCATCCAATCATCGGTAAATACGACGGTAGCACGCCGGCCATCAGTTTCTATATCTTTCCTCAGGGTTGTAATTTCAAATGGGCGTATACCGGGAACCGCCGTTACGGTACCATGCTCGATTCCGGTCGGAATTGTTCTAATCATTGCGGCGGCCAGAGCCTCTAACACCTGCTCGGGCCTTGCATCCGTGGCTACGTCGATATCGGTTACGGGGCGTTCTGCTATTATATCACGGACACACCCACCCACGAACCGTAGTGTATGCCCCGCCCTTTTCAGAGCATCGAAGAGCCTCGCCGTGCCGGGCTCCCCCATCCAGCCCGGAGGCGCGATTTTATCGGCGACGCTCAACGGGGTGCGTTCAGTCTGTCGGGTGCAATACCGCGATCCAACGTCTTCTCGGCATCGTCGACATTAATTGGATTATAGGGATTGTCTGAGGTTTGGTCGTGGAAAAGAAGAAATCCACACAGTGTCAGAAGCGAGAAAAATATCCCGATAATCACGAGCATTTTCAGGGGCGCCGATTTCAGTTTAGGCAAATCCTGTTCGCCCGTCGCGGGATCAAGCTTCGGTTTCTCTCCGAATACGCTCCATAGGTACCAGAACGCAAACGGCAGGATCAGGGGAATTATCGTCAACAGCAGCAATCGGATCATGCGGACTCCAGTGTATCTCTCAATGCGACGAGCAGCCGCGCCGTCAACCCCCAAATATAGAAGTTTTGGAAAGGTAGAACATAGAACTGGTGATCTATACCTCGGATATACCGGGTTTCGATCTTATGGTTTTCTGGATCAAGGACAAATGTCAGCGGCACTTCGAAAACGGTCTCCACTTCGCCGGGATTAGGGAACGTATCAAAAGGCGGCTGGACAATGCCAACTACGGGTGTGACCTTGAAGCCGCTGCCCGTGGTGCGCTGACCCAGCCGGCCGACCAGATCAATCTTTTCACGCGCCAAACCAATTTCTTCCTCGGTTTCCCGCAACGCGGTATCTTCTGCCGTTTGGTCGTGAGGTTCTGTCTTGCCACCGGGAAACGAAACCTGCCCCGGATGGCTTTTAAGGTGGCTGTGACGTTGAGTTAAGAGGACAGTCGTTCCGTCGTCCCTATCGACGAGCGGCACCAGCACCGCGGCTGGGGTGATACGCTTCGGAAGCGCTTTTCGATTCTGGGACACCCATCCATAGCTATCTCCGTTTTCATCTAGCGACGGCGGATCAATCCCGGGCCCCTCGAAAGCGCCAATAATGTGATCGCGGGCAATGCGTATACCGTCGTCAGGCATCGCCTAGCTCGCCTATCTCGAAAAACACACCTCTACTACTGACGCCAAGCATTGTTATCCCGTCTACTTCACGTTCCACACCGATGCTAACCAGATCATAAAACACCGATCGAACGATCAACGCCTCCAGTCCATCCCTTATCATAATATAAGGCGACGGTTCGCCGGTTTTCGGGTCGATTTCGACACGAATGGGATGATCAGGTCCAGCCGTCACCATTTCGTCAATATTTGAGCGGAATTTAATTACTTGTCCGTGTTTATCATGGCCCACGGTCATCTCAACAGCGTTGAAGGGCGCATCATCGACCCTGATCCGGCAAATTTCAGCAGGCGTCACCAACCAGAAATCTCCGAACTCGTCACGATTTAGTACAGATGCAAATAGCTTGACCAAAGGTTCGCGCCCGATCGGGGTGCCCAGGTAGTACCAAGTACCATCCCGCGTGATTCTGATATCGATATCTCCACACATCTGCGCTCCGGCCGAGGAAACCTGATGTAGGAGATCCTTCTCTGTACCTCGCGCCAAAATACGCTCAAGATTAACTGGAGAATTTCTAGACATTTACCCGCAAACCTATTCGCAGATGGCCACCGTGACCCAAACGACCGATTGATTGCAAGCCAGACTCAGCCGACCACCAAACTGTCTCATTACCAAGGACGCACGACTCGGTCGACGGATCACGGTTGCTCGCGAATTTATTAGCCGAACGATTTTGAGTCAGCACGACGTTATCGATCAGACGCTTAACACATTATTGACCGGCGGACACGCTTTGGTTGTTGAAAACCGCAGCTTTCGTATGACCCGGTTCGTCGAAATACTCAGCCAGAGCACCTTCATCTCATGCGACCAATTATCGATGCCCTGCTATCCAATAGTTTGAAAATGGCTCTCTCGTTATATGGCTAATAACTTTGGTGCGAGGCATAGAAACGCATGAACGACCCCGGCCGGAAAAACGTCGCTCGCCAACTGGTGATTGTGTTGGTATCCGGTTGGGGGATATCGTAGGCTACTTTTCAATTGAAAATCCGACACGATGTAAAAGAGATGAATGGAGGGGAAAGACAATGGACACACCGGTCGTAGAGACAGCAAAGGACCCAGCACTAAAGCTGAACTTTCTATCGCATGGCACCTTGGAATCGAAGGACCTTGAAGTGGCGCGACATTTCTATACCGAATTCCTTGGCCTCGAGGTCGTGCGCACAAGCCCAATTTCACTTCTACTCCGACTGGGCGGCACAAATACGATCGCCGTGGTCGAACAGAAAAACCGCGACGAACAACAAATGCCGTTGCTAAACCACAACGGCTTGGACGTAGAGACGCAGGAAGAAGTCGATCGGGCCCATGAAACGGTGTTGGAGCAAAAAGACCAGTGGGGTTTGCATAAAATCAGTAAACCGATACTACAACACGGCACATACAGTTTCTTTTTCTGGGACTGTGACAACAACTGCTGGGAAATACTGACTAACCCGAAGGACGGCTATAGCTGGTTATTCGAAAAAGGTGACCTAGAAGGGAAGGGTCATTTGGATAAGAACTTCGAACGTCCCGGTGCCTGATTACCGGCCACACCGGAAGGGCGAGGCCAGAAACAGAGCTGCGCAGAAATCCGTATTTTTTCTAAATAGGGCGGCGGACGATAGATAAATATCGGAAGGGTCACCGATGCTGGCCCCTTCATCGCCATTACGGCATTTCTCATGGCTATTAAGATTGGGTCTAGTCCCACGAGTGATCTTTGGCCAACCGTCTGTTAATTAAATCCTAGGCCTGTACAGATGGAAAGGACGAAGGATTGGACAAGATACACATTCTGCATCGCCGGCACGGCAACTGCGCCGATGAGCAGAAGAGCACCGATCAGCAAATATTCCGGTTTTACGGTTTTTGCTCTGCCGGTTGATGTATGCTCTTCAGAGAGTTTCATAGTGCAAATTTAGCGCCTTGGCGGCCGAGATCAAGATGGTATTGCGTGATGCGGCTCCCGCCGCAATACACTGCATGTAAGTAGGGCTATCAAAAACATACTAGGCTGGACGAGCGTGCTGGTTGAAAAATATAGCCGAATAAGATACTGTCCAATCAGTATGTAGGCATGCGGTGTTATGAACGCTCAGACTCAAAATTTGGAAGACGCGCCTTATCGGGAACGCCCGACAACCAAGCGCGAGCAGCGTGCGGCAAGTATCGAAGCGCTGCTTAGCAAGGCGCTAACGCTATTTATAACACAGGGCTACCATGCAACGACCGTTGAGGTGATCGCCCAAGCAGCGGGATTAACGAAGGGAGCGGTATATTTTTACTTCAAGAGCAAAGCGAATGTCCTAAAAACCCTGCTCGACCGAACAGAGGAACTGACCGTCGAACCTACCATTGCGGCAATGGATACCTCCGGCGATGATCCGAAAGACCGGCTAAACGCTTTTGTGCGCTCTCAGTCCGTCATTGGCGCTGAGAAAACAGAATATATGTTGCTGGCGATTCTGATGAGCGCCGAGTTCAATGGTTCAGGCGACGAGATTGAGCGACGTCTGATTGAACTGATGGCACGTATGGAGGATGCGCTTCGGGAGACCGTCAAATCTGGCCAGAACATCGGCATCTTCCGAAATGAAATCGGGGCGGAAGAACTTGCCAGCATTATTATGGCCATCAATAAGGGATGTTATGTTGAGTGGTATATGCGGGGTAAAGATCTAAAGGGACAGGATTTCGCCCGGGCCTTCCGAGATTTCGTGTTTGACGGGGTCGCGGCCTAGCCCAGACGATATTCACGTTCTAGATTAGTAGTAACAGAATACGAAAATAACCGACTAGAAGAGAGGGCTAAAAGAAATGGCAACGGCGATCAAAGAGGTTCAGGAAGATCCGCGGGAGCGAGCACTTCAGGAAAAAGTTGCGACCGGATACCAGCTCGAAGATGTCGAGGAAATGACGGACCGCTACAAGGATGTTTTGGTCAATACCGTTCACATAGCGGCGGATCTTGAAGTCGTTACGCTGCCGACTTATTCCCCGGCGATCAAAACCTCGCCCACGTTGGAAGACAAGATTGCGATCGCCGCCGCCTGTCAAGACGAGCTAGGGCACGCCCAGATGATGTACCGTATCTTGGAAGACTTTGGATATGATACGCACAAGTTCCTGTTTGAGCGTGACCCGGAGGAATGGCGGACATTCCAGATGCTGGAATTCCCGCACGAGGACTACATAGAATCTGTGGTTTCCATGTGCTATGGCGACCGCGCTGGGTATATTACCACTGTCGACCTAGAAGAAAATTGTTCATACGGGCCACTTGCCCGGTCTTTGCGCAAAGTCAATTACGAGGAAACCTTCCACGTTAGTCACGGCGAACGCTGGACGAAGTTCTTCTGGAATCACTCGGAGGAAAGCCGCCGGCGCGTTCAGGAAATGATTGATTTCTACTTTCCCCTTTGTGCGTCCTGGTTTGGCATGCCCGATAACCGTAAAACACGAACTGATCAGCTTTCTTATCGAATCCGCGGAGCGTCAAACGACGAAATGCGTCAAAAGTGGCTATCGCGAGTGGTTCCGTTCTCAGAGGGCGTCGGCATTAAGGTCCCAGCGTATTTCGATGAAGAAACCGGTAAATACGTTCTAGATTACGAACCACCAATCTATCTGGACGAAGAAAAGCGTCAGTGGGATTACGAACGCCAAATTACCTGGGAAGAACAGCTCAAGGTCTGGAAGAAAGGCTCCAAGCATAAGGTGCCGTCGATTGCCCGCGTCATTTCGGAAGAGTGGGGAAAGGACCTCTGGTAGGCCCTCCGAAATGACTGGACCGCTTCGATGAGTAAGTTAATGACCCTGCCTTCTAAAGAGGAAGTGGTGCAAGCACTAGAGGCCGTGCATGACCCCCACGTGCCTGTAAGCCTGCGTCGCATGGGTATGTTGCGCGAGATAAATATCACCAATGACGGCATAGTTTCCGTTCAGATCTGCATACCCTGCATGGGGTGCCCGGGTGCAGGCATGTTACGTGAAAATGTCCGAGAGGCGGTGCAGATGCTTCCCGGAGTGACCGAAGTTTTGGTTGAGCAAGGTTGGCACCTTCCTTGGTCGCGCGACATGATTGAGCCGGGGGTTCAAGAAATGATGCGCGCCAACGGCATTCAGGTTTGAACTATGGAAATGAAAAATGGCAACTAAGCTCAAATCCAGAAAAAAGATCGACCAAAAACGCGAACGTGGTGGGAAAGAACCTAAATACTATGAGGTATTTGCTCGTAAGGACTCGCACTCAGAACTAGCGCATGTGGGGTCAGTAGAGGCTCCCAATGATCAGCTGGCTCAGGTGCGCGCTTGGTACATTTACGATCAGCACCAATGGAGAGAAATGTGCGTGGTGCCTCTCGAAGCGATCATCACGGTCACCGAAGAAGGAAAATCGGCCAAGATCAAGATGGCTTGATGGACATCAGATCACAGGAAAAGAAATGGTATATACCCCAGGGAACCCCGGTTCCAAATTAGATGAAAATTTCGAAAACGATCTTCTAGCAATCGCTGATACCAAATTAGTTTTAGGAAATTGGTACGCTGAGTGCACCATGAATGGGAGATCATTACCCGACTTTGCGGCAATCCTAGGCATGTGCACAGCAAATTATGGCCACACAAGGGCGATATACCAGTATCTCGCTGCGCACGGTCACGAATACGATCATGTCGAGCGAGGCCGGGGACCCGAAGAAATTTGCTCGTCCAACCTACTGGATGAAGCGCCTTCTGGATGGGAAGATTTCATCGTCTCCACTTGGCTCGCCGAGCTTTCCACATGGATGCTTGCATCCGGTTTCTTGAATCACGAGGATCGGGCGGTTGCAGGCATTGCAAAGAAAATTGGCCAAGAAACATACTTTCACCTGAAATATGCGCACGGTTGGTTCCAAATTATTGGAGAGGGAAAGACACAATCGAAGTTGTTCCAAAGTGCTTTCGCTGTCCGCTTCCCATTGTCACTGCAATGGTTTGGTCCTACCCGTGGTAAAGACCCGCTTCACGCAGCAGGTATTCGTGACGTTCCCCTTAAGAAATTGCGTGACGCGTTTATAAAGGAAGTCGCCAAAGCGGAAACACTTTTAGGTTCGGCCCTTGAGCACGATAAGTCTATAAAATTTGCCAAGGACTGGCGCTCAGATGCGCGTCGGTTTGGCCCGATGCCGGACAGCTTGTTCGAAGTTGTACGTTTCAAGGACCCGGGACTTGCCCACTGATGGGCCACCCGATGACGGCGTCACTCGGATTGGTCGGGACCCGGGTGGATACGCTGCCCGCCAGCGCGATTTACATACAGGCGATCCCGACTTTGAGGGCGTTACCTGTCCAGAATGTGGATCCGCTGATCTGGAGGTCATATCATTATTCGGGGGTGCGACGTCCGAGGTCATGTTCGGCTGCCGGAGCTGCGATACGAGCTTCAACTGGATCAAATGGCGCGGAAAGTTGCCACCCGCACCGTCCGTCGATAACTGATACTGTGTAATACTTTTATGTCCCAACACCGTGCACCGTCACTGATGTCGGCGGAACATTCCTTGAGCCAGCGTAGCAGAGAAATGACCGACCCCGGCATGCCTCGCCCCGATATGCATGCCGAAGATGCGCTGATTTCAAGGCGTTCTATTCGCGCGTTTCAGAATAAACCCGTGCCGAGCGACTTGATGCGGCGTATTTTGGAAGTCGCGCGCTGGGCACCGTCCGGTTCAAATATCCAACCCTGGAAAGTCCACGTTCTCAACGGAGATGCTCGACGTAAATACACGGATGCAATGATCGCAGCCGAAAAAAGCGGCGAACCACGCGACATGCAATACCACTACTATCCAACGGAGTTTCGAGAGCAGTTTCTGTCGCGACGGCGTGCCTGTGGATTTGGCCTTTATGGGGCAATGGATATCGCCCGAGAAGACCGAGAAGCCCGCCGCGAAGCTTTTGTCAGTAATTTCAGATTCTTTGGGGCTGCTACCGGGCTAATTTTCTGGATACCGTCAGAGCTGGAACACGGCTCATGGCTGGACTATGGAACCTTCATCCAGTCGATCTCCGTGGCAGCACGCGGCTGGGGTCTGTCGACCATCGCACAGGGAGCGCTCGGAGATTTTCCCCACGTCGCCCACGAGATGTTCGTGGTGGGCGACGACTTCACTCTGATAGGTGGCATGAGCATCGGTTGGCCAGTTGAAGGCTCTCCGGTCAATTTGTTTCAGCCTGACCGTATTGACGTCGACGAGTTCACTACATGGGTGGAATAAAAAGGGAAAATTAATGGATTATAACAAATACAAAACGCTTTTGTTCGAGAAACACGAGCGCGTTTTGACCGTCACCCTCAACCGGCCCGAGAAACTGAATGCCATCAACGGACCCATGCATGTCGAGCTGTCCCAGGTCTTTGAAGAAATTAATCGTGATCGTTCCGTGGACATCGTTATCCTGACCGGTGCCGGGCGTGCTTTCTGCGCTGGTGGAGATGCCGACTGGCTGCAAGAACTAATTGACGACCCGTGGGGATGGGAAACTCTGTCTGAAGAAGGCAAACGTTCGATGATGTCGATCTTAGATTGCCGGCAACCAGTTATCGCCAAGCTGAACGGCGCGGCTGCCGGTTTGGGCGCAACCTTAGCCCTATACTGTGATGTCATTATGGCGGCTGACACCGCACGTATCGGCGATCCCCACGTAAAAGTCGGACTGACCGCAGGCGACGGCGGATCGGGAATTTGGCCCTATTTGATTGGTTTCGCCCGTGCTCGGGAATTCCTTTATACTGGTGAAATGCTGACCGCGGAGCGGGCTGCTGCTATTGGCTTAATTAATCGCTGCATTCCCGCTAAAGAACTGGACAAAGTCGTAGACGATTTTGCTCACGAGCTCGCCAATGGCGCGATCCGCGCCATCCAATGGACGAAGCAGGCAATCAATGCACCGCTAAAACAGATCGTGTCAGCCAATTTGGATTATTCTCTGTCACTGGAGTCAAAATCCAACATTACCGAAGATCATCAGGAAGGTATCAACGCATTGCGCGAAAAACGAAAACCTATCTTTAAAGGAAAATAATAACCGGAGCGATTTTCAAATGTTATTCCGCCGTCGTCATTTCAGTTGTCTTTGACCGATTCCATAAAGGCAGATTTCGATATCAAAAGCCGCTCGTGTTGACCGCGCGCGATCTCTGCAACACCGGATCGAACGAATACGTTGAAAATAATGCGTTTTCTATCAACTTCTGATATGACCGCCTCCGCCTCCAGAAAGGAACCGGGTTCTGCAGCGCCCCAAAACCAGATATCGTTTCGTATGCCTACACTGGCATCGTCTGTGTCATAATATGCAACGAGTATATTATGGCACGCCATCTCGCATACGAGATGGAGGGTCGTGACAGAAATTCCCGCCTCATCAAAATGCGTGTTTGAGAGGGATAGTAACTGCCTTCCCATCAGACCTGTTCTGTACTCAGTCATCAGGCAAAGGCGCGGCTAACGTAACCGCTGACTATCTCACTCGTCGAATCTCGGCCATCGACACGACACACGACGAGCGTCTCGGTCGCCGAGATGATTTTTGCATTAATACGGACGGTATCCCCGATCGAGGTGGCAGAAAGGTGAGAAATATCGATCCGCATGCGGCGCGTGCTCACTGTCCCGCACACTTTCGCAGCGGCATCATCGCATAATTCCGCGAGGCAGGGTGTAGCCAGCACGTTAACGCCGGGATTGCCGAGTGTTTCAGCCGATAACGCATCCGTGACCTCAGTCACTATTTCGACCGACTGTCCGATTTCTACAGGCATAGCTTCAGGTGGCGCGTTGATACCGGATGATGCCATCTTCGTGACGTCGGCGATAGAGCGAGCCATCGGCCACCAAATAGTTCAGGTGTGCCAGAGTTTCACCAATGGCAAAACTGAATTCGAAGACGCCGATTTCACGGCTGAACAGAGAGGGTATCACATCAGTTGCAGTCTGCGGTGTTGCACAAACTTCAAGTGCAGCGTCCAGCCGCATCTGATGATGTAATCGTAGATCATCCAATCGGCCGTGAAGCCCCCGGAAGGGATAATCGTGCGACGGCAGCACCAGAACATCTTTTGGGAGATGACGGAACTTTTCTAAACTATCGAAATAATGTAGCAGTGGGTTTCCATCAGGTTCGGTATACCAAAGGCTGATATTGGAGCTGATCCGGGGCAAAACCTGATCTCCAGAGATCAGCACGTTGATTTCTGGACACCACAGCGACGCATGTTCATGGCTATGACCGCCACCCTTGATGATATGCCAAGTGTGGTCGTCGATATCTATTTTCTCTTTGTCCTGAATGCGCCGCACTGTTTTCGGCAATTGGTACCACGGGTCACGGAATGCCGCTCGCACTTCTTTAAACCCAAGGGTCATTTCCTCAGGCGCACCCTTATCGCGATAGAACTCGACCCAGCGATCAAAATTGTGAGTAACGGTCTCCGAAACAGCGAGATGGGCCTGCAACCATTCAGTATATGTCATCCAAAGTGACGCGTCGTACTTTTCCTCGAACCACCCTGCCAAACCTAGGTGATCAGGGTGAAAATGTGTGACAATCGCCCGGTTGATTCGGGACCCAGCGGCAATTTTCCCGATCGCAGCCTCCCAGATCTCCCTGATTTCTTGAACGTTGTAACCCGTATCGACCACCGTCCACCCCTCTCCATCCCGAAGTAGCCAGAGATTGATATGATTCAGTGCGAACGGCAGGGGCATGCGCACCCAATGGATACCGGGTGCTACGTTAAGCGTGTCTCCGTATCCCAGCTCGGGAAAGGGATAATCGGGGGCATAGGACATGGCCGGGTTTATAGGGGCGGCGGCTATCCGCGGCAATAAGGATTGAGGAAGTCTTTAATGCGCTTGATAACTTGAGGTGGATCCTCTAGCTGCGGGAAATGACCGAGCCCTTCGATCATCTCGGTTCTGGCGTGCTTAGCAGCAGCACCAATACTATCCAGCTGACTAGGCAGCCCATAAGCATCCTCCGACCCCTGTAGCGACATTAGTGGCGCCTCTATCCGAGTAATTTCCTCAGAAATATCCCAGGAATCGTACAACGTTTTCTGCCAGACTTCCGTCCAACATTTCAAAAGATTGGCCGCTTTATCTCCATGAAACCGGGTCATCCATTCAGGGATATCACCATCGTCGTACATTTCTTTGTGGCGTAGAACCTGATCGTATGTCAGCTCGTCGCGCCGCACATGGGCTGCAATCGTAACAATCGCCCTCACCCGCCCCCGATAGCGAGCCCCATGAAGTAACGCGATCGTTCCGCCATCCGAATGTCCTACCAGACAACAATCTTCTATCCCCGCAGCAGCCAGCAGCTGTTCTAAAAAATCCGCGGCGTGCCCCATGAAATCGGTGGGAAATTCTAGCTCTGGTTCAGACCGGCCGTACCCTAGGCGGTCAAATACGAAAGCAGGAAGGCCAAGCGCTAATCCAACCTGCTCCGGAAACTGCCGCATGGTCCCGACACTGCCCAGACCATCATGTAGAAATACCAGCGCCGGTTTTCCGGCATCCCGGGGCGTCCTCCACACACCAAATATTTGGCGCCCACCAACCGTAAGCCAAGTCGCGCCGGAAACGTCGTCGGGAGGATCGGAAATGACCGGAACTTGCGAAATTGGGGGCGTCATAAAAACGAGACGGTATCAGCCCAGATAGGCTTTGTTAACCCGGGGGTTTTTCGAAGTCGTCGGAATGCTATCGGGTGTCTGAACGGATGTTTTTGCATTTATGTATCGTTTCGCCGGTATCGTCAGTGTCAGTAACAGCCAGCTTCTCGGGCCCGCTGGCAAACCAGCGCCAAAACGGCATCAATATAGGGCGTTTCGACGCCGACCATCTGCCCCATTTCCTGTACAGCGGTAACCAACGCGTCAATCTCCATAGGCCTGCCGCGTTCCAAATCTTGGAGCATCGATGTCTTATGCGCACCGACTTCGACGGCGCCGTTTATCCGTTTGTCCACATCGATCGCAAACGTAACGCCGAGCGCTTCGCCGATAGCCTGCCCCTCAAGCATCATGTGACGGGCAATTTCTCGGGTCCCAGGGTCTGTACCGATGGTTTCTAGGGTTGCGTTAGTCAGCGCGCTTATGGGGTTGAAGGACAGGTTCCCCCACAGCTTAACCCAAAGCTCGTTACGAATTTTCGGCCGAACCGGTGCTTTAAAGCCGGCCGCTATCAATGTTTCCGACAAGGCGAGGATCCGATCGGTTTTCTCGCCAGAGGGCTCGCCTAAAGAAAACCTATTACCTTCCACATGCTCGATCACCCCCGGCGCGGGCACTTCAGCGGCTGGATAGACAGCACATCCTATCATGCGCTCGACCCCCAGATTATCTGAAAGCACATTTCCGGGATCGAGACACTCAATACGCCGCCCAGCGTATTCACCGTCAAGATCGTGGAAATACCACCAAGGTATACCGTTAACCCCCCAGACAACCGCGGTTTTGTCGTGAAACAGCGGTGCAAACTTATCCGCGATGGGAGGTACGGAATGCGCCTTCAGCGTCACGATCACATAATCCTGCGGTCCAGCATCTTCGGGGCTTTCATAGGCACGCACCGCCGCAACTTGTCTTTCGCCGTCCTTGATCAGTGTCAGGCCGTTTTCCTGCATCTCGGCAAGATGCGGACCGCGCGCGATTAAGGTGACATCCGCACCATGTAGCGCCAGTCCGGCACCCAAATAGCCTCCGATGGCACCGGCACCGTATATGCAGATCTTCATAGGCAACCCCAACGATCAGATACACACACTCATCCAAGCCCCAGTTTTTCAGCGAGACCGATACGCTGAAGTTTGCCGGTAGCTCCTTTTGGAATCTCGTCCAGGATCAACACCCGTCGGGGCACCTTGAAATCGGCGAGATGTCCGGAAACAAATTTGCGTACTTCGCCCTCCTCCGCCGCTTCACCCTCTCGCAGGACTACTGCAGCGGCAACTTCCTCTCCTAGTTTGTCATGGGGCATAGCAAAGGTGACGGCCTGCGCTACGGCCGGATGATCCATCAGGACTTCATCCACCTCCCGCGGGGAAATCTTCTCGCCGCCACGGTTGATGATTTCCTTAAGCCGGCCAGTGATGGAAATATAACCCTCATCGTCAATCACGCCTTGATCACCGGTGCGGAACCAACCATCGGTGAAGGCATTGGCATTGGCGTCCGGATTGTTCTCGTACCCTTGTGTGACGTTCGGACCGCGGATTACGATCTCGCCGATCTGACCAACCCTCAGCAAATTACTGTCGGCTTCGTCCATTATCGCGACCTCGGGTCCCGCGGGTATGCCGACTGAACCGGGTTTCCGTACCGCCGGCGGCAGCGGATTGCAAGCCATCTGATGAGCCGCCTCAGTCATGCCATAGGCCTCAACGACAGGGACGTCGAAGGTGTCTTCTAGTTCTTGCATCACCTGCGGCGGAAGGGAGGATGAAGAAGACCGGACTAGCCGCAAGTTCTGGCGCGCACGCTCCACGCTTTCGGCGTTGCGGCCTGCACGCGACAGTATCGCCTGATGCATGGTGGGTACCGCCGTGTACCAACTGGGTTCGATCTCATCAAGCCAGCTATAAACTCGCAGGGCATTAAATCCCGGAGCGCAGTGCACACTCGCACCGGCGCCCAGAGACGACATCACTGCGGCGATAAGGCCGTGGATATGAAATAGCGGCATAACATTCATGCACCGATCTTCTGCAACCAGTTCCAATGATTTACCGATATGGCGGGCCGATGCTGTCACATTCTCATGGGTCAGGGGAACGATCTTTGGGCGCGACGTGGTCCCCGACGTATGCAGAACAAGGGCAACATCATCCACTTCTGCCATACCACTTTTGGGAATTACGCCGACGCTCTCACCTTCCAAATGGAAGTTGCCCGAAGGGCCACTCTCATCGGGAACCAGTGTCAGGATCGGTATGCTTCGTTCGGCGGCTGCAGCAAGCGCAGGCGACTCCGACCCTTCCTCCACCACAAGTGCCTTAGCTTTCAAATCATCCAGATAAAAATCGAACTCTTCCTGTCGATAGGCAGGGTTGAGCGGTGCCGTCGTAGCACCGCAACCAATGGCAATGAACGCGGCAGCCATTTCGGCACTATTGGGTAATACGATCGCGACGCGGTCATTACGCCCGACACCTAATTCGTTAAGACGGGCGACCGTTTTGTCAGCCAACGAACGCAGCGCAGCGTAATCCAAGATTACACGTTCAGGGGCACCGATGGCCGGGGCGGTATCATTACCGACGTTTAGCAAGCCTCTGATCGTCATATATTCTGCCATTTTGGCCTTCCCCAGTGTTTAGGCCCCATAGTTAGCCTTTGCCTCTATGCGACGTCGATGAAGAACCGGTTCTGTATACCCACTGGGCTGCTGCAACCCTTTAAACACCAAATCGCACGCGGCCTGAAATGCCACACTTTCATCGAAGTCGGGCGCCATATTGCGATAAACAGCATCGTGGGCGTTCTGTGCATCAACGACGGCCGCCATGCGTTCCATGGTTCCACGCACCTGGTCCTCAGTGCAGACCCCATGATGCAGCCAGTTAGCAATATGCTGACTGGAAATACGTAAGGTCGCCCGATCTTCCATCAGGCCGATATTTTTTATATCGGGGACTTTGGAGCAGCCAATTCCCTGCTCCACCCAACGCACTACATAGCCAAGGATACCCTGAGCGTTGTTGTCGAGCTCCGCTTGAATTTCTTCTTCAGACCAGTTGGGCCGACCAGCGACAGGCAGGGCCAGAATATCATCGAGGCTCGCACGGCCGCGCAATTTCAGCTCGTTCTGCCGATCAAACACGTTGACCTTGTGATAGTGCATTGCATGAAGCGTCGCAGCGGTTGGAGACGGCACCCAGGCGGTGTTAGCGCCGGCCATGGGATGCCCGATTTTCTGCTCCAGCATGGCCGCCATCAAATCAGGCATCGCCCACATGCCTTTTCCGATCTGCGCATTTCCTTGGAGGCCGCACTCCAGCCCGATATCTACATTCCAGTCTTCATATGCTGCAATCCAGGAAGAGGACTTCATTTCGCCCTTCCGGATCATCGGGCCAGCTTCCATGGAAGTGTGCATCTCATCACCCGTGCGGTCCAGAAAACCCGTGTTGATGAAGAATACACGTTCCTTAGCCGCACGAATGCATTCCTTCAGGTTCACTGTTGTCCGGCGTTCCTCATCCATAATTCCCATCTTCAGGGTATTACGACCGAGCCCGAGTGTATCCTCAATCCGACCGAAGACTTCCGATGCAAAGGCCACCTCTTCAGGTCCGTGCATCTTGGGTTTGACAATATAGACAGCTCCCGTGCGGGAATTACGATGCTGGCCGTTGCGCTTTAGATCGTGAACAGCAATCAGAGAGGTGAAAATCGCATCCAGTATGCCTTCCGGCATTTCGTTGCCATCTGGGTCGAGGATGGCATCGATCGTCATCAGGTGGCCAACATTGCGGACCAACATCAAACTGCGTCCTGGAACGGTTTTTTCGTGGATGCCATCGGGCGTCACGTAGATATGATCCGGGCTCAGTTTGCGAGAAACGGTTTTGCCGCCTTTTTCGAAGCTCTCGGTCAGGTCACCCCGCATCAAGCCAAGCCAGTTTCGGTAGACGACAACCTTATCATCGCCATCAACAGCGGCGATTGAGTCCTCACAGTCCATAATGGTCGTAATAGCGGATTCCAATATGACATCGGCGATGTTCGCCGCATCGGCCTTGCCGATGGGGTGTTGCGGATTAATGTGGATCTCGAAGTGAATGCCGTTATTAACGAAGGCTAGAGTTTTCGGCGCTGCAGCATCGCCTACAAAACCCACAAATTTTGCGGCGTCCATCAATCCAACGACAGAACCGTCCTTTTGAGCGACGATAAGTTTACCGTTGTCCACCGAATACCCCACCGCATCTGCGTGAGTGCCGCCATCGAGAGGTGCGGCTTCATCAAGAAACTTCCGCCCAGCAGCTATAACCTTATCACCACGAACCGGGTTGTATACCTCACCGATTTCAGCGCCGTCTTTCTCGGGAATTGCGTCCGTGCCGTACAACGCGTCGTATAAACTGCCCCAGCGAGCATTGGCGGCATTGAGGGCATACCGGGCGTTCATCACTGGCACCACGAGTTGAGGCCCAGCAATCTGGGAAATTTCCGCGTCAACACAGTCGGTCTCGATCGAGAAAGGTTCTCCTTCATCCACCAAGTACCCGATTTCTATCAGAAAGGCCTTGTACGCCGCCGGGTCATGGTCTTGACCTTTGCGATCGCGATGCCAGCTATCGATGCACACTTGTAGTTCATTCCGGCGCTGCAAGAGTGCGCGGTTTTGGGGTGCGAGATCCTGAAGAATCTTGTTAACAGAGCTCCAGAAATGAGACTGGTCGATGTCGGTACCGGGCAGCGCCTCATCATTAATGAAATCGTAAAGGCGTTTTGCGACCTGAAGGTCACCGACTATTGTGCGCTCGGTCATTGGATCATCTCCCCTTGGCGTTTATTAACGGCTTTTTCAATAGACCGAACCTCTTCGGAGTTTCTAAACGGGTGATCTAATTTTTGTAAGCGTAAGTCAAACACAGAGGAAAAAAAAAGCCCCGAAACGCGAAGATCGCTGTGGAATGTATGGCGGTTTGAAACCGGACTTGGAACCTTCATAAGGAATGGCGGCATAAAACATTATTACCCGCAACCGGATAGGACAGGTGGCGGCTCAAATTCAGCTTTTCTCGCTTTTATACAACATGTCAAGTTGCTCTTGCATCGCTTTAAGCTGCGCCTTCATAATTTTCAGCGCTTCCGCAGGCTCCGGGTTGTTTCCAACGTCACGAGACACTTCTTCAGCCACTCCATCGTCCGACGAGTTGAAAGGCAACATCATATTCATCGTCTGCTGGAACATCGCCATGTTGTTACGACCAACCTCCTCGAATGACGAGAACGGGTACATATCGCCGAACGTATTCTCCATGTAACTCCGCACCTGTTCCTGATTGCGCGCAAACGAATCCATCGTGATATCGAGATATTGGGGAACAATCCCCTGCAGATTACCGCCATAGAAACTAATAAGCTTGCGAAGAAACCCGGTCGGCAGCAAATTGTTTTCCTTTATCTCCTGTTCAACAACGATCTGCATCAGAACAGTTCGGGTAATATCTTCGTTGGTCTTCGCATCATAAACTGTGAAGTCGACGCCATCTTTTACCATGGCAGCAAGGTCTTCCAGGGTCACGTAACGACTTGTGGCCGTATTGTATAAGCGACGATTTGCGTATTTTTTGATCGTTACGGAGCCTAGAGCACCGCCGTCCATTTCGTTCGACTTGCGGCCCATGGCGCTAACCCCTAAAATTTATTGTAAGTTTTTGGGACCGGAGTTTGGCATTTTTGCTGCAATGCATCAATATAGCAAACAGAGCCGCCTCACCTATATCCAGAAATATCTGACGCTCCGGGCGACTGCAAATTCGGCTGCCAGCAGCCCGAACTATCACAGCAAAACCTGATGCAATCGGCAATTGACCCCGAAATGGCGCACTGCTTGTCGAAGTTGGTTTAAATAAGGTCCGATAAAGATAAGGCAGGAAAATTATACATAATAAATTTATAAGACTGAGTGATATATTGTGCGTTGCAGCATTTCCCGTTGAACGAAAAGCTAATTAGATCTATATCAATGAGTTACCGTTCAAAAACGGCGGGAAACTTATACCGACCAAAAAAAGAAGGTTAGATCCGATGACAAATGTCGTAATAGCAAGCGCTGCGCGTACGCCAGTGGGATCGTTCAATGGCTCGCTCAGTTCTCTGTCCGCATCCGACCTCGGCAAAGTCGCAATCGGAGCAGCCCTCGAACGGGCGGGCGTCGCACCCGATGAGGTATCCGAAGTTATTATGGGTCAAATCCTGACTGCCGCCCAAGGCCAGAACCCGGCCCGGCAGGCTTCAATCGCTGCCGGACTGCCGGTCGAAGTACCGGCCTACGGCGTCAACCAACTCTGCGGATCGGGACTGAAATCGGTCGCTATGGGTTTGCAGGCCATCCAGAACGGCGACTCCGGCATCGTCGTCGCCGGCGGTCAGGAATCGATGAGTATGGCCCCGCACGCCTCCAACCTGCGCGGCGGTACAAAGATGGGTAGCACCGAGTTAGTAGACACTATGATCAAAGATGGCCTATGGGATGCCTTCAACGGCTATCACATGGGTAACACGGCAGAGAACGTTGCCGAGAAATGGCAGATCACTCGAGAGCAGCAGGATGAATTTGCAGCCACCTCACAAAACAAGGCGGAAGCAGCTCAGAAAGCGGGTAAATTCAAGGATGAGATCGCCCCAGTTACCTTTAAAACCCGAAAAGGGGATGTGACAATCGAAGAGGACGAATATCCCAAGCAGGGTGTCACCGCTGAGTCGCTTAGCGCTCTGCGACCCGCTTTTGACAGGGAAGGCACCGTCACGGCCGGTAACGCGTCGGGCATCAATGATGGGGCCGCCGCACTGGTTCTCATGTCTGAAGAGGAAGCCGCGAGCCGCAACATTGAGCCTATGGCGAGAATAATTTCATGGGCGCAAGTAGGTGTCGATCCAGCTATCATGGGATCAGGACCGATTCCGGCGAGCCGAGCGGCGCTTAAAAAGGCGGGCTGGGCAGCCGGTGACCTGGATCTTGTCGAAGCGAATGAGGCGTTCGCTGCGCAGGCATGCGCGGTGAATAAAGATCTTGGGTGGGATACGGACAAAGTGAACGTGAACGGCGGTGCAATTGCGATTGGGCATCCGATTGGCGCGTCGGGCGCCCGGGTTTTGACCACTCTGCTGTACGAAATGCAGAAACGCGACGCCAAGAAGGGGCTTGCGACCCTTTGCATCGGCGGCGGCATGGGTATAGCCATGTGCGTCGAGCGCGACTAACTGACGAAACTGGGGGATTTCGGGAGCGACAGGTCCGGATGGCCCAAGCGGGAGAATATCAAAACGCAGTATCTTGATAGCTTGAATGGGCTGGGCGGCGAGTTTCTTTCATCAGAATATATTCCCAAGACACGTAATACGCACTAACGGATTTCGCGTGAGTATGTATTTGGTATGCTGCATCGGTGCGCTAAAGGGAGATATGTGATGGATACCATTGGCGAGAGCCTTTCTATCCTTGCTAGCAATTGGCTCGATCGGTTTGGCTCAGCACTGTCAAGTCGTGACCGAAAGGCGCTATCCAAACTATTTCATGACGACAGTCACTGGCGCGACCTGCTTGCCTTGACATGGAACGTCTCAACGGTCAGCGGGCCCGAGGTCATCGCCACCCTCCTCGAAAAACACCAGCCAAGCGCAGTGGCAACTGAATTCCGCCTCGATGAAAACGACGCACCGGTGCGCATCGTGATGCGGGGTGGCAGGGAAGACGTTATCGAAGCTATTTATGCTTTCAACACTGTGAACGGTCCGGCGCGCGGCGTCTTACGTTTGCTGCCGGATGACAGTGACGGCGGAAAGTTAAAAGCTTGGACGCTACTGACGGCTCTCGACTCGATTGCCGGGCATGGAGAACCCATCTGCACGGCGCGACCTACCGGGGAAGTCAATTCTCGGGATTTCACTGGCCCGAACTGGCAGGACAGGCGCAACACAGCCGTCGCATATGATGACCGCGACCCTGACGTTCTGGTAGTAGGAGGCGGCCAAGCGGGGATATCAACTGCGGCCAGGCTTACGCAACTCGGCGTCGACACTTTGATCGTAGATACCAACGACCGCATCGGAGATAACTGGCGCAAACGATACCACACGCTGGTTCTACATAATCAGATGCACGTGAACCACTTCCCCTATCTACCGTTTCCGCCCAACTGGCCCACCTACATTCCTAAGGATAAGTTGGCGGGTTGGTTCGAGGCCTACGTCGAGCTTATGGAACTGAACTACTGGACCGGAACGACCTTTGCTGACGGCACTTACGACGAAACTACTGGTCGCTGGAGTGTCGAGTTGAAATTAGCGGGCGGAACGAAGCGGAATTTGAACCCAAAGCATATCGTGATGGCAACTAGCGTTAGCGGCATCCCAAATATGCCAGACATTCCGACTTTGGGCGAATTTGAAGGAGAAGTGATCCATTCTAGCAAATATACCGGGTCTCAGGATCGGGTGGGTACGAATGTACTTATCATAGGCACCGGCACCAGTGGTCATGATATCGCTCAGGATCTGCACTCGAATTCAGCTTATCCGACGCTGGTTCAGCGCAGCCCGACCCTAGTTCTCAATGTAGAACCCGCAGCGCAACTTCCCTACACGTTGTATGATGAATCCATATCGCTAGATACCAAGGACCTGATCGCATCTTCGATACCGATGCGGCCGCTAATGGCAGCTCACAAGTGGATGGCAGAGGAGGCGGCGCGGCTGGACTCAGCGCTAATCGAGAAGTTAGAAAACGTGGGGTTCCGGATCGACCATGACGACGTTTATGGCTGGCAGTTCAAATTTATGAACCGCGGCGGCGGGTACTATTTCAACGTCGGCTGTTCCGATCTTATCGCCAACGGCGAGGTTGGCCTGATACAATATGACGACATTAAAACTTTTGTCGCGGACGGGGTGCGTATGAGGGACGGAAGGTTTCAACCGGTCAACACGGTTGTTCTCTCCACTGGCTACAAAGGGCCAGAAGTAATGGTAGAGCAGTTGATGGGCAAGGATGTCGCAGAGCGTGTCGGAAAGATCTGGGGTTGGAACGAAAGCGAGCAAGAATTGTATAACATGTGGATGCGTACCGGCCAGCCCGGCCTATGGTTTATCGCAGGTAGCTTTGCGCAGTGTAGAATCTACTCGAAGTACTTGGGCATGCAGATAAAGGGTTGTCTGGAGGGATTGATTACACCTGGCAAACCCGGGCCGTAAGCCGACGCAAGAGCCACCACGAGAGTTTTTATTTAATTTTCGCGGCCTTCATAAGGACCGACTCGGTCATGGAGGGGCGTTGGTTGAATACGTCGAACCATGCGCCTAAGGAGCTGCAGTCAGCGCGCCAGTCATCGTCGGGAAATGTTTGATCGGCGAATGCCAGTGCCACTGCTACGGATATTGTCCCTACATCAATCTTTCCGCCAAACTCCGAAATTTCGTTTTCCAAGGCTGAAATACCGTTGAATACTATAGCCTTGTTGTGGGCTAGAATGCCGGCAGACTGACGCTCCGGCTTTTTCAACCCTTCCACAAAACATACCACCATCGAGGTGATCATCCCGTCCGCGAGCGCCTGTCGGGTAAGCACAACCCATCGGTCTTTTCCGACGCGCGGAAGCATTTCCGGACCAACGCATTCGACATCAAGATATTCCATAATGACCGGCGAATCATAAATTGAATCACCATCATCTGAAATCAGGCACGGAATCTGTCCCAGAGGGTTAGGTGTAGCCGCCCGGTCTTCGCGACTTAACGGGTTAGATTTCTCCATTTTGACGGCATCTTCGATACCCTTTTCCTTCATCAGGACAACGACCTTGCGCACAAACGGAGACGTGGGGGACCAGCGAAGTTTCATTGGCAATCATTCCTCTGCTAGGTAGGCGTGCCGCACTTTCCAGCGAAGTGGAAGTTAGAAATTATCCTTACGCGCGCGGATTTCGGCAAAAACGTCGACCGGCGCCTTTCCCTCCATTCCGATGACAGAGGCGAGTGCCGGATCATCGGCTCGAAGGAAGGGGTTCGTCCTGCGCTCGACGCCCATCAGCGATGGCACGGTGGACACCCCGGCTTCTCGCCGGGCCTCGATCTGTCTCGTATATAACTGCAGGTCTGCATTGTCCGGATCGACGTGCAACGCAAACTTTGCATTTCCCATCGTGTACTCATGCGCACAATACACCCAAGTTTCATCTGGCACTTCCTTGAACTTGGAAATCGATCCATACATCTGCTCATAAGTACCTTCGAACACACGACCACAGCCGAGAGCGAACAGTGTATCGCCGCAAAACAATGCCTGGCTCTCGGCAAACCAGTAGGCGATATGACCCGACGTGTGTCCGGGCACATCCCACACTTTGGCCTCAGCTTCGTACAACATAAACGTATCACCGTCCGCCACCTCGACATCAATCATCGGGATGCGTCCACTATCAGCCTTAGGCCCGACGACCGTACAACCGGTGGCTTCCTTTATCTCAGGCACGCCGCCGACATGATCATCGTGATGATGGGTAGCCAGCACATGCGTTAGGTTCCAACCGAACATTTCAAGGGTCTCTAGCACTGGGGTCGCGTCGGAAGGGTCTACCACCGCCGCATTACCGGACGAACTTTCACGCAACAAATAGACATAGTTGTCGGAACGGGTCGGAATCTGATGGATTTCGAGCGTGGACATAATTCCGGATCTCCCGGGAATGATTGATATTTACGGCGAAGCGTAACAAACCGTGGACCCACCGCCAACCGTGTCAACCGGTATTTCTTTTCCTCGCGACAGACCCGCGGCATAGTGGTGGCATGTATAACGATGTCATCGATCTGCAAAATTTCTACAGTTCACCTCTTGGACATACGGCGCAGCGTATCGTGCGGCGATACATACGTGGGATATGGCCGGATACTCGCGCGATGAGCGTCGCCGCGATCGGTTATCCTCTTCCCTATTTGCGGCCCTTCATGGAAGAAGCGGAGCGTGTGGTAGTGTTGATGCCCCCGCAACAGGGGGTTATGCGGTGGCCAACAGGCGGCAGAAATATCGTTTCTTTGGCACCCGAAGATGAATTGCCCCTGCCTGACGTATCGATGGATAGAATCCTATTGGTCCATGCGCTTGAATGTTCAGAGCAGCCGCGCGCACTGCTCCGCGAAGTATGGCGAAGCATGACAGCGGGTGGTCGGGTGCTGATCGTTATACCGAACCGGCGTGGCATCTGGGCGCGTGTGGATCAAACTCCATTCGGTCACGGACACCCATATACATCGGGTCAGTTATCTCGACTGCTGCGCGACAATCTGTTTCAAACGGAGAATTCGTTAGCCGGGCTGTTCGTGCCACCAATGCAATCGCGCATGGCTCTTACAGCAGCACGGCCTATAGAACGGCTGGGCGTTAAATGGTTCCAAACGGTCGGCGGCGTTTTGTTGTTGGTAGCGCAAAAACAAATTTACGCGGGATCTGAAACAGCCATCACATCAACCAAATCGGTGCGAAGGGGCAGTTATGCGCGGGTCGCGGGCGGCACCAAAACGCAATCCAGTGAGAAACCGCGGTCGTCGGCTCCATTCATTCCCGCGTCAATACGAAGATTGCCTCCTCGGCCCGGATATTAGCGGCTGCGGCCCCAGAGTTTAACTTACGGGCTGATCCGTATCTTGAGAGAGACAGGGCACGCTGAACCTTGAGATCAAGATCATCGCAGAGGACCAGAAAATCCCGAATTGTACATAGATGGATATTTGACGTGTTGTACCACGAAGCCCCTTCGTCGCCGACAACAGGCATGCATCCATCAAAAAGCATCTCCAGCCGGACACGCCAATGGCCAAAATTAGAAAACGAAACAATGGCATGTCGGCCGATTCTCACCAGATGTAAGACGACATCACGCGGATTTCGGGTTGCCTGCAGCGTCCTGGTTAGGACAACATAATCGAATGCATCGTCAGGATAATATTCGAGGTCGGTATCGGCGTCTCCCTGGATGACCGATAATCCATTCGCCACACAGGCATTCACACCTGTCTGTCCGAGTTCGATACCTCGGCCGTCGACGCCCTTGTAGCGCCCCAAATAGTCGAGCAACGCCCCGTTACCACAACCAACATCCAGCACCCTGCAGCCGTCGTCGATCATTTCAGCGATGATCTCGAGGTCTCGCCGGGGAAGCGATGTCATACCGGTTGATGTGGAACTAGGCCTCCGGCTGTATTTGCTCATTTTACGGCTAGGCCTCGATGTTCAGCGGCCCCCCCCAAAAAACCCGCCACCGTGGCGTAGAATTCGCGCTCTTCAAGAAGGAATGCGTCGTGTCCCTTGTCAGTATCAATCTCGACGAAGCTAACGTTTGCGGCAACCGCGTTAAGTGCACGCACCACTTCACGACTTTCCTCAGTAGGGAAGAGCCAATCGCTATTGAAAGAAATCACGCAGAACCTGACAGTCGTATCTTCGAATGCAGCAGAAAGCGTACCATCGTGTTCGGCTGCTAAGTCGAAATAATCCATAGCCCGCGTAATATAGAGATACGAATTAGCATCGAAGCGTTCGACAAAAGTGCTTCCTTGGTGACGAAGATAACTCTCCACTTGGAAATCCGCGTCGAAACCGAAGCTGAGCGCATCACGTGCCTGCAATCGACGTCCAAATTTACGGTGGAGGGCGGTTTCAGAGAGATACGTGATATGGGCGGCCATCCTCGCAACTGACAGACCCCCCTTGGGGTTTACGCCTTCGCGTAGATAATTTCCCTTGCGCCAGTCGGGGTCCGCCGTGATCGCCTGGCGGCCCACTTCATGAAACGCGATATTCTGTGCCGAATGCCGTGCCGCTCCCGCAATCGGTACTGCAGAAAACACGCGATCGGGATACCTAGATGCCCATTCCAGCACCTGCATTGCTCCCATCGACCCACCAATGACGCAGAAAAGCTGATCTATGCCAAGATTATCCAACAGAAGCGCCTGAGCGTGCACCATATCACCGATCGTAATGACAGGAAAATCCAGACCCCAAGGCTCACTGGTGTCAGGGTTAATATCTCGCGGTCCAGTAGACCCCATGCATCCACCGAGAACGTTGGCGCAGATGATAAAATAACTATTGGTATCCAGCGGCTTACCGGGTCCGACCATCATTCCCCACCAACCAGGCTTGTCCGTCACAGGATTGTTTTCCAGCACATACTGGTCGCCCGTTAGCGCATGGCAAACCAGAATTGCATTAGATTTATCGGAATTCAGTTCACCGCAAGTGGTATAGGCTACCGTAAATGGACCTATAGTTTCCCCGGAAACAAGGCGCATAGGCTCATCGCGAGCCAGTTCCACCCGGTGTCCGGGGGTTTCTGCGGTGGGGCCCCCGGGAACGGGGGTGTTATCACGGGTCGCGGTCATGCTTGCAAACCGTCCTGCCAAATGCGGAAAATGGCCTGAATAGCTAGGATCGCCAACTTTCTATGTCAATGTTTTCTTTGCATTTATGGGTTCCTACGACTACATATTGCGCCCTTCGGCGCTGAATTTCCGTATCGAAACGGAACACGGAATTCGGCGTCATCCAGTATTATTAAATGGCCAAACCATGTCTGAAGGGAAATTGAACCTTACCGTCCTGCGCGAAGAACTCGACGGCATCGACAATGACGTGCATGACCTGCTCATGAGGCGGGCAGCGATTGCAGCCCGCGTGCGCGCGTCCAAAGGCGATGCACCGGTCTGGCGACCAGCCCGTGAAGCTCAAATTCTTCGGCGTTTGATTGCTCGACATACGGGGCCATTCCCAAAGGCTACCATCGTTCAAATATGGCGTGAAGTTATATCCGCCATGGTACGCCTGCAGGGAGAGTTCTCCATTGCCGTCTACGCGCCGGATGGTGCCCGGTTATGCCGCGACCTGGCGAGAAACCATTTCGGCGCAGAAACCCCGTTATCGCTTCATTCTTCTGCTCGTGCTGTGCTGACCGCTGTTCAAGAAGGGACGGCAACGGTTGGCGTATTGCCAATTCCCGAAGACAGTGAGGAAGCACCTTGGTGGCAGACCATGGCCGGGATAGCCAGTGGGGGGGTGTCTATTTGCGCGCGTCTGCCATTCACACCCGCAACCCCAAGTAATGGCGATTCCGCTCTCTGCGTGTCAACAACCACGGCTGATGAGAGCGGCAACGACAAAAGCTTTTTCGTCCTCCGGACATTTCCTGAGGTCAGCCGGGCACGCCTCAACAATGCAATTTCCGCGGCCGGCATAAAACCGGTGCGGCTAATTGGTCACGGGGCGCCGTTGGACGGCATGTCGGTTTTCCTCTCCGAGCTCGAAGGTTTTGCAGGTCCTGAAGATTCCCGGATTGCACGGCTTGCGGATCAAGGCGAAGGTATCGTGGAGAGCGCCGTCTTCTTGGGCGCTTATGCAACGCCTTTCACCAACGACGACATCGCCGACCACGGAGAGGTCTGATGCCGCTAGTACCGCGCCCTGGAATCATGGAAATGACACCCTACGTTCCAGGCGCGTCAAAAGTCGAGGGTGTCGGGCAAATTATTAAGCTCTCGTCGAACGAAGGTGCGCTTGGTCCCAGCCCAGCCGCAACGGCAGCTTACAAGGCACTAGGGGCGGATCTGCACCGCTATCCCGATGGAGGGTCGGTCGAACTACGCATGGCCATCGGCGGCCAGAACGGACTAAATCCGGATAGAATTGTATGCGGAGCCGGCTCGGATGAATTGCTAGCACTGCTTGCACGTGCCTACGCGGGCCCTGGGGACGAAGTACTGTTCGGGGAACATGCTTTCGTGATGTACGCGCTTTTCGCGTTGTCCGTAGGTGCTAGCCCGGTCAAGGCACCGGAGACCAATTTCACCGTTACCGTCGATGCTATACTGAGTAAGGTGACAGAGCGCACACGGATCGTATACATCGCCAACCCGAACAACCCGACCGGCACGATGGTCACCTCAGACGAAATGGCACTGTTGCGCGCCGAACTGCGCGACGACATCCTGCTAGTGATCGATGCGGCCTATGCCGAATACGTCACTCGTAACGATTACTCCCCGGGGGTCGAATTGGTTGATGCGGCTGACAACGTCGTAATGACACGAACATTTTCGAAAATATACGCGATGGGCGGCGTTCGACTAGGGTGGGCCTATTGCCAGAAACCAGTAGCCGACGTCCTCAATCGTATCCGCCCGCCTTTTAATGTTACTAGCGGTGCCCAGGCGGCAGGTATTGCTGCAGTCAATGACGTTGAATTTCTGACGCGATCACGCGATCACAACGCTGCTTGGCAACCATGGTTATCCGACCGGCTAAAGGATAAAGGACTGGACGTCGTTCCAAGTACAGGTAATTTTGTACTGGTGAGATTTCCAGAAACTGGCTCCCACACAGCCGCCAAGGCGATGTCTTTTCTGACGGCTCGCGGGATAATTCCGCGGGGTACCGGCAGTGCAGGTATACCAGAGGGGATACGTATAACCATAGGTCTGGAAAACGAAATGCGCGCGACCGACGCCGCCATTTCGGATTTCCTGAAAACATCGTGAGCGTTCCAATGTTCAACCGCGTTGCCTTCATCGGTATTGGGCTAATCGGCTCGTCCATCGCGCGGGTGATGCGCCGTGACAAGCTCGCCGGATCGATCGTCGCCTGCGCCCGAACCGACCGAACCTTGGATTCCGTTAAGCAACTAAATATAGCCGACGACACCACGAAGGATGTGGCCAAAGCAGTTCGCGAAGCGGATTTAGTTATGATCTGCACTCCGATCTCAACCTATGGCGAGATCGCGAGGGCCATAGCCCCGGCACTCAAGCCAGGCGCGATCGTGACTGATGTTGGCTCGGTTAAGGAATCTGCGGTGGCGGCGGTCATGCCCCATCTACCAAACGGCGTGCATTTTGTTCCTGGACACCCGATCGCAGGAACCGAGAATTCCGGGCCCGAGGCCGGATTCGACACGCTGTTTGAGGGGCGCTGGTTCCTTATAACTCCTCCGCCCGGAACAGATCAGCATGCAATCGACAAGGTGGCAGCCCTATGGGAGAGAGCAGGCAGCCAGATCGATTACCTCGAACCCCGGCATCATGATCAGGTGCTGGCGATTACATCACATTTACCACACCTGATCGCATATACCATTGTCGGCACAGCGACCGACCTCGAGGACCAAATCAAATCCGAAGTTGTTAAGTACTCTGCCTCTGGTTTTCGGGATTTTACGCGCATCGCCGCATCCGACCCAGTTATGTGGCGCGATATATTCATCGCCAACCGGGACGCGGTATTGGAGATGCTGGGTAGACTATCTGAGGACCTAGCAGGACTGCAGCGCGCCATCCGCGTCGGCGATGGAGAGACACTGGAGACGCTTTTTCGCCGCACACAGGAAATCCGCCGCGGCGTTGTCGAGGCTGGGCAGCACATTCCGCCGGCTCCTGACAACCCAGACTAACGGTTGCTGAGGTAGAGTTGTTTCCACCGGACCGGTTTTAACCGGAAAAGTGGAACCGGACCCAGATAAAGCCTTTGACGCTGTATACTGATGGGCTGGCGCGCGGATCCGCGGTCGAACGACAGTATATTATTGACAATCTTCGCGGCAAATGCCGCCCGGGCATTGATCACACCCGCCGCGATGAGAGCATCCGTTAACTTTTCAACTCCATCAATCTCGGCCGTGATGGCACCTTGGGGTTGCAGGTTCGCATCCAGTGCAATTGTTCCTTCACCGCGAAGCGACAGTGCTTCCCAGTTCAACCCAAAGCTCCGCAACTCGATCGCGCCCCCCGCGTTGCTCCAACGGGAGAGCGCCTCCGGCAGGGTTCCGCGCGGTTCTAACAAACCAGTAATGACGGCATCGAATGATAACCTGCTCAGGCCGTTGCCGAGCGGTAGGTTCCAAGCCTCTGGTAAAAACATTTTTGCGGCATCGAGTGATACAATTATACCTTTTGTCGGATTATCTGATTGCGCGTTAAACGAAACCGCGTCTTCGACTTGGAGAGAAAGAGTGTCGATGCTGGTTGTTACACCATTTTTCTTTACCCATTCTAAACCGGCCAATCTTACGGCAAAAATTTGGGGTTTGCCGGAACGGATTTGGAGTCCACCATTCGCACGGGCCAACGTGAACACCATCGCCTGCCCCTCGGTCTTCAACTTATGAATCCCAGGGACCGACATTTTAATATTTGTTAAGGCCCAAGGGCGCGCTGAAGCGCTAACGTTAGGCATTTCCCACCGCCATTGGTTTCTTGGGCCGGCAAGAATAGGGGTTTGGATAAAGAGTTCCAGCCTTAGCGGAAAACCCCTAACCGATGGCACACCCAACTCGACGGTCCAGCCTTTGGCCCGCCTTTCTTCCGCCCAGCGGTGGATACCGCCCCGTATTTCATCGGCTGTGGACTGCCAGTAGGTTGTATAACCGGCGCAGGTCGCAATTAACGCACAGGTTACAATTAATGCCGTTCGCATTGGTCGTCGCAGCATGGACATGATATAGCCGGATATGCTGCGAGAATCGATCAGATGAATCCTAGACCACAAGGCAGCAACAGTCCCTTTCCCCTCTACCTTACCCGAAGCTTTAATCCGACAAACAGATGCCCGCCGCCCCAACTTCTCCCCAAAGCGCTCTGAACCCATTAGTATTTGCGAGTGTTGCCACGCTGTTTATTTTTTTATGGGCTAGTGGATTTATTGCCGCCAAGTACGGCTTGCCGTATGCGGAGCCTTTTACGTTGATGGCAGCGCGCTTTGTAGTCGGGGCAATGATTCTCGTGCCAGCCTGTTTCGTCCTCAAAGCGTCATGGCCGAAAACACTCCGGGAAACAGCACACATTCTTGTCGCCGGCTTTGGTGTCCAGACGGTCTATTTGATCGGGGTGTATTATGGCATCTGGTTAGGCATCTCGACCGGGGTAACGGCGTTGGTAGTTGGTTTACAACCACTACTGACAGGTGTTTTGGCCGGTTTTGTCCTTCGCGAGACCGTTACCCCGCGCAACTGGGGCGGTCTAGCACTAGGATTCATGGGGCTGGGATTGGTTGTTTGGGATCGGGTAGCGGCGCCGACAGACGCGATCTGGGGCCTCATGATGCTGATGCTAGGGCTAGCCGGCATTACCCTAGGAACACTCTACCAGAAAAAATACTGCGGCCCATTCGACGTCCGCTCCGGCGTGGCACTTCAGAACGTCTTGTCTTGTATTGTGATGATAGTCTTGGCAGTAACGTTTGAGTCGATGGTCATCGAATGGACAAGCGAATTCGTCTTCGCCGTTGTGTGGTCTGCCGTAGGCCTGTCGGTATTTGCAATATGTCTATACTACTGGCTTGTTCAGCGGGGCGCCGCGGCTCGGATCACGAGCCTGATATATCTAAGCCCACCGACTACAGCTGTCATGGGCTGGGGAATATTTGGCGAAACTCTCTCGTGGCAAGGTATTCTAGGTATGGTTGTTGTCATGGCCGGTGTCGCCATGGCGGTGCGCAACCGATGACGGGAGCGAATTCCATCCTCCTCAAGGCGGCACCATTTTTATTCATTCTAACATGGGCCTCCGGTTTTCCGATCACTCGGTTCGGCTTGGAATTCACCGAACCGTTTACTTTGTTGTGGATTAGATCTGCAATCGTCGTGATCTTCGTCGGGCTATATGCCCTCATCGTCCAGGTACCATGGCCCAAGGCGAAGGAAATCGCCCACATAGCCGTGGTGGGGATCACACTGCAATGCCTCTATCTGGGAGCAATGTTCAGCGCGCTTAGTGAAGGTATCAGCCAGGGTGTTGCCGCGCTGGTAGCCGGAATGCAACCGCTGATGACCGCTGCCGTAGTTGGGCTGACGTTAGGGGAAAAGGTCACGAAGGTTCAGTGGGCCGGGTTTGCGCTCGGTTTTGCGGGCCTGTTTATCGTGCTTTCAGAACGCCTTGGAATTGGCGCTGCGACCAGTAACGGGTTTATCCTTTCAGGACTAACGCCTATCTTCATCACCGCCGCATCTCTCTACCAGAAGAAATACTGCGCCAACTCCGATCTTCGGATCGTCATGATCGTACAGCAGACAGCAGCCGGCATATGCAATTTCTGCATTGCTATGATGTTGGAAAGTGGGGAGATAGCTTGGAGCGTCGAAGTTGTTTTCGTGTGGTCATGGCTTGTAGTTATTCTAACCATTGGCGCTACGAACTTACTGTATCTGATGCTGCGCCACGGAGAAGCATCACGCGTATCGAGCCTTTTTTATCTTACCCCGCCGACTGCGGTACTTCTGGGCTGGATTACCTATGGCGAAACCATGGGAATAGTCGCAATGGGCGGGTTCTTAGTCGCTGTCGCTGGCGTGTTTCTTGTAACGCGAACACCAAAGGATACAGTATGACGACGCCTAGCCGACTGAAAACGAGGGCGCGAAAGACGGGGACTAACTAATCTATCTGCCCCTACCGGTAAACCTGCATGTACTTCTTTGGCAATCAACCCAAATCCGGCAAAGGGGCCTAGGCGTTGGCAGAAACACCTAGACCGATTAAAAAAGAAATAATCAACAACAGGGGAACCCGCTGTGAAACTCATCAGCTATCGGCATGCTGGCTGCGAAGCATACGGTGTCGTCAAAGACAGCGGTGTCGTCGACATGTCGGCTCGCCTAACCCACCCCAGCCTAAAGCACGCCATCGCTGGATTATCAATCAATGAAATGGAGAAACTTGCCGCCGCCACCGACCCAGACATAGGGCTTGACGAAGTCGAATATATGTTCCCCGTGACTTCGTCAGAGAAAATTTTCTGTATCGGCCGCAATTATCGCGCCTATCACGAAGTTTTGGAGGACGGCGGTCCGAAATGGCCCAGCATTTTTCCCCGTTTCGCGTCCAGCTTTGCACCCCATGGCGAAGCAATCATTCGCCCAACCGTTTCGGAACAGCTGGATTACGAAGGGGAGATCGGCTTAATCATCGGCAAGTCTGGGCGACACATACCGGAGGACCACGCACTGGATTATGTTGCCGGGTATACCATCATCAACGAGGGTAGCGTTCGCGACTGGCAGAACAAGGGCACACAAAACTGTCCCGGCAAGAACTTCCACAAGTCAGGTGCAATCGGACCCTGGATGATAACTCGAGATGAAATCGACAATCTGGATGGACTGCAAATCAGAACTTTGGTCGACGGAAATACGCGGCAGAACGGCGGCAGCGATATGATGATCTTTAAGATCCCTTTCTTAGTTTCGCATATCTCGAAATTCACTTGGCTAGAACCAGGCGATATGATCGCGACCGGATCACCTGGCGGCAGCGCGATCGAGGGCAATCCGCCCCAATGGCTCAAACCTGGCGAGAAGATCAGCATTAATATAGAACCAATCGGCACGCTGACAAATCCGATTGAGGCCGAATAGCTATCGTTTCAAGGGGGTAACGCCATGAGATTGGCGAGTTTCCGGATTGCCGATCATGACGGGTTCGGGGTCGTTACAGACGACGGAATTATCGATTTGACCAACCGGCTTTCGGGCCGCCATCAGACACTTCGCGACG
>JAYYZV010000145.1:0-29942 GCA_036339975.1 Pseudomonadota bacterium
CTGCAGGGCCGGTTTCAGTAAGTTCGACGCATCCATAGACCCCCCGCTGGTAGCGCCGGCACCGATCACAGTATGAATTTCGTCAATGAACAGAACTGCATCGTCTTGCTGTTCCAATTCGGTGACAACCGCCTTCAAACGCTCCTCGAAATCACCCCGATAGCGGGTACCGGCCAACAGCACACCCATATCGAGAGAAAAGATCATTGAGTTTTTCAAAACGTCGGGCACATGACCGTCATCAATCCGTTTGGCCAGACCCTCGGCTATCGCAGTCTTACCGACACCGGAGTCGCCAACATAAAGCGGGTTGTTCTTCGTCCGCCGGCACAGCACCTGAATCGTGCGATCTATTTCCGCCTCTCGCCCAATCAGTGGATCGATTTTACCATCAGCGGCCTTCTGGGTGAGGTTGACACAATAGGTGTCAAGAGCATCACCGGCGCTCTTGGCACCCTCTTCGTCCGCCGCTCGGTCCTCGTCCGACCCATGCAGAGACCGGTTTTCTGATCGGCCGGGCACCTTGGCAATGCCGTGGCTTATATAATTCACCGCGTCGAAACGGGACATATCCTGTTCCTGCAGGTAGTAAACGGCGTGGCTTTCACGCTCCGAGAACATGGCGACCAGAACGTTAGCCCCTGTCACTTCTTGCCGGCCTGACGACTGGACGTGGATGGCAGCACGTTGAACCACCCGCTGGAAGCTCGCGGTCGGCTTCGGATCGTCATCGCCGTCCAGTACTAGGTTCGACAGTTCCTCATCGAGATAGGTCTTCAATTCATCGGTCAACCTGTCGATATCAACGCCGCAGGCTTTAAGCACTGCTATGGCATCTTGATCTTCCGTGAGGGCCACAAGGAGATGTTCGAGCGTAGCATATTCATGGTTGCGTTCGCTCGCCTGCGCCAGTGCGCGATGGAGACTTTTTTCGAGATTGCGAGAGAGCATTCAGTTACGCCTTTTCCAAAGTACATTGTAGCGGATGCTGGTGCTGCCGCGCCAATTCCATAACCTGCTGCACCTTGGTTTCTGCGACCTCGTAGGTATAGACTCCACAAACACCTATACCTTTCTGATGAACATGCATCATGATACGGGTCGCTTCCTCGCTACTCTTGCTGAAAAAACGCTCAAGCACGAGAATCACGAATTCCATCGGGGTATAATCGTCATTCAACATAATGACCTTATACATTGCGGGTTTTTTGGTTTTCGGCTTCGTGCTGACGGCAATTCCGGTATCCAGTCCGCCATCGCCATCAACACCATTTTCATCATCACCAAGACGCGGGGCAGCCGCGAGAGGATATAAGCTCAAGTAAACCATATTCATGATCATATGAGATCTATCTCCAAGGATCAAAGTAACTTCTCGAAAAGTAAAGACAGGGTTGATGGGCCTGAGAATTAATTCGCGTATGGCTACGATCAAACCTCCTCTGTTGCGCCGTCAGATCCCCACTTGCCATTAATTATAGTTAACCGGGGTACGAGAGGTACAGATCATATTGGACATGGGTTCGCGGTTTGAGTAACTTAACGTGATATGGGCAAACAAAGTCCAGCAGTCAACCTGCATGGAGCTCGTACATATCAAAGCATCCGGACTATGGAAAAAACTCTCCATCGCCGGTCGGGGCAGCCATAGATAGAACTCGAACCGATAAGGAGCGGGATTTTAACTTGTTTCGGCTGCTAGTATTACTAATTTTCGCCTTTACCGCATTTCTTTCGGGGGCGCTAGCAGTTCCGGGGCACGGATACGCTAGATATGCCCATATTGTGGTCGATGCCGACACCGGCCAAATTCTTCACTCGCTCAACGCGCAGACTAAGAACTACCCCGCATCATTAACCAAGATCATGACGCTTTTTATGACGTTCGAGTCTCTTAAACATGGCAAGCTAAGTATCAATCAAAAGCTTCCTGTGTCCCGCGTGGCTCAGGGACGGTCGCCCTCAAGACTCGGGCTACGCCGGGGCGAAAAAATAACAGTGAACAACGCGATCAAGGCACTTGTCACCAAATCTGCGAACGACGTTGCGACCGTTCTGGCCGAAGCCATCGGCAGCACCGAACGAAAATTCGCGGTGATGATGACGCATCGCGCCCGCGCACTTGGAATGAAAAACACGACCTTCAAAAACGCTTCCGGACTGCCCAACAGAGCACAGTTTAGCAGCGCGGAAGATATGGCGATTCTGGCACGCGCGATGCTGTATCAACACTCAGATATGTATCACCATTTCGCGCGAAGGAAGTTCACCTACAAAGGGCGGACTTATTTCTCGCATAATCGGCTCATGAAACGCTACAAGGGAATGGACGGAATAAAGACCGGCTATATCCGCGCATCCGGGTTTAATCTGGTCGCATCAGCAAAGCGCGGAAGCAAACGAGTTATCGCGATCGTATTCGGCGGTAAGACTCCGAGAACTCGTGACCGGCAGGTCGCCCGTCTTCTTGACAGAGGCTTCGGGACGCTTAACGAAAGGATCGTCATCAAAGGCAAGAATAAGACGCGGTCCTATTCATCCATCCGGTCGACAAATCGGAGGTCGTCTTCCGCTCGACCAAAACACCGCCCGGTGAACAAATCTAATAATACTCATTCCCGCAAAGGGTTTCCAGATTTGGGGGTGGCATCAGGCCAAGTGAAGAGCTGGGCAATTCAAGTTGGCGCGTACAATCGTTACGGCCGGGCTCGTATCGCTGTATACCGCGCGGCACGCGCCGTTCCCAGCCTGCTCGGTAACAAGTTCCAGATCCTACAACAAAAAAGCAAGGTCCGGCGCGGTTTGCAGATATACAAGGCCCGGCTTCTGGTGCAGTCGGAGTCCAATGCTCGCAACTCGTGTCGGGCACTCAAACGTCGCAAAATTGACTGCATGGTTATCTGGATGGGGCCAAGATCCTAAACCTCGCCACCTAATTAAACAGATTAAAGTGCCAAACTGACAATCCAGTATTCAGGCTCTTTGAAATCGATATACCTCTATCGCGCCGCACCCCCTATATTATCAGCCCGAATTCCCGCCACCTTGGCCGCGACAGAAATACGCCGGGGCGCCGAGACAAAACAGGTACAGGCGGGCTACAGTTGCTATGACGCTATCACAGAAATAGATGTTTGTTTCTCGGAACAAAACGACCGACGATCAGAAATCGGGCGGTTCGATCCCGCTAGCGCGCACCTGCTCCGCCATCTCACTCTTAATACGTTCCAGCCCTTTCTTTGTTTGCGCCTCACAGCGAGCGACGAGTGCATCCTGAGTGTTAGACGGCCGCAGGAGCCACCAGCCGTCGTCCGTCAGGACGCGGACACCGTCAATATCCAATACCTTTGCGCCCGAGACGGACAGACGCTCCCGAACTTCCTCCACCACTTTGAACTTGCGCTCCTCTGAACAGGGGAATCGTAATTCCGGGGTGTTCAACATCTGCGGCAAAGACTTACGGAAATCAGCAAGCGTATCATCGCGATTAGCCAAGCAGCCTAGCAGGCGCACCGCCGCATAGAGCGCGTCGTCATATCCAAAATACCGGTCGGCAAAAAATATGTGGCCGCTCATCTCGCCCGATAACAGGGCACCAGTCTCTCCCATTTTAGCTTTGATCAAAGAATGCCCAGTTCGCCACATCAGCGGCGTACCACCCATATCTGCCACCTGGTCAAACAGCACTTGGCTAGCTTTTACATCCGCGATGATAGTCGCCCCAGGATTGGATGCCAGAACATCTGCCGACCAGACGACCATCAATTGATCGCCCCACAAAATTTCGCCCTCGCCGTCGATAACACCGATTCGGTCGCCATCACCATCGAAGGCAATCCCAAGATCACAGTTTTGCGCCAGAACCACTTCACGCAACTGCTGCAGATTCTCGACCACTGTCGGATCGGGATGATGCGCCGGGAAATTCCCATCAATTTGTTCGTTCATCAATATATGCTCGCCCGGCAGCCGCGCGGCCAACTTCACCAGGGCCTCACCTGCACTACCATTACCAGCGTCCCACGCTACTTTCAGATCCCTACCACCTCTATAGTCCCTAAGAACACGTTCGACATAACGGTCGAGCATCGGTTCTACTCGGATAACACCCTCCCCAGAGGCATAGTCGCCCGCCGACGCAATGCTAGCGAGGGTTCCAATATCGTCACCGTAAAAAGGCTTGGCACCCCTCATCATCTTAAAGCCGTTATATTCGGGAGGATTGTGGGAACCGGACACCATGACCCCACCCGCAGCATTCAGTACATTTACCGCGAAATACAACATTGGTGTCGGGCCCAGACCGACCCTCACCACCTCCAGACCACACGCCTTGATTCCGTCGACTACAGCGTGCTCCATTTCGGGAGAACTCAAACGTCCGTCGTATCCCACGCAGACGCTACCGCCTCCTGCGCGGGCAATCTCTGTTCCGAACGCGCGACCAATCGCATACGCATCGTTGCCGTTCAGGGTGTCGCCTACGATTCCACGGATATCGTACTCGCGGAGAATTGTGGCGTCTAAAATGTGGGCTGCGTTATCGCCCGCGGAGCCTGTCATGACGCGGCGAGGACTGGATCACGTCCGACGCTATAATAATCAAAGCCAGCTTTGATTATCTCTTCCGGTTTATAGATATTGCGCAGATCTATTAGCAGCGGCGTCGACAGCAGGTTTTTGACACGCTCTAAGTCTAGCAATCGGAATTCGTTCCATTCCGTAATGATCGCAAGCGCGTCCGCTCCATCCATCGTCTCGTAAGCATCCGTGCAGAATACAGTGCCCGGCAGCATTTCTCTGGCCTCTTCCATCCCCTGCGGGTCGTACGCTCGCACGGTTGCACCGGCTTTATTCAACGAAGGCAAGATAGCAAGGCTGGGACTGTCACGCATGTCATTGGTGTTTGGCTTAAACGTTAACCCCAAAACGGCAATGGTCTTGCCGTCCACCGATCCGCCACAGGCTGAAATAATCTTTTCCGCCATCTGGTGTTTACGTTCCTCGTTCACCCGAACGACAGCCTCGACTATACGAAGCGGCACATTGAAATCCCTCGCGGTCTGCACCAGCGATAGCGTATCTTTTGGAAAGCAAGACCCGCCGTAACCTGGCCCGGCATGCAAGAACTTGCTACCGATTCGCCCGTCTAGACCTATCCCGCGCGCGACCTCCTGCACGTTGGCGCCGACCTTTTCACAGAGATTAGCGACCTCGTTAATGAAAGTAATCTTGGCAGCGAGAAAAGTATTAGCAGCATACTTGATAAGCTCAGAGGTTTCGATTTTGGTATGGAGGATTGGCGTTTCCATCAAATAGAGAGGCCGATAGAGCTGGTGCAGAACATCCGATGCTTTCTTGGCATCGGCACCAATAACGACGCGGTCGGGACGCATAAAGTCCTCTATTGCGGATCCTTCCCGCAAAAATTCAGGGTTTGACGCAACGTCGAATTGGCCAGCAGGGCGGATTTTGCTGATGATTCGGTAGACCTCACGGCCCGTCCCGACGGGGACCGTCGATTTGGTTACTACGACGGTATAGCCATCTATCGCCTGTCCGATCTCTGCAGCTGCGGCATAGACATAGGAAAGATCGGCATGCCCATCGCTTTCCCTCATCGGCGTCCCTACGGCGATGAATGCGGCATCAGCGCCTTTGACAGCAGCGGCTATATCGGTGGTAAAAGCCAGCCGGCCAGCCTCAACATTCGCGGCGACAAGAGCATCAAGCCCTGGTTCATAAATCGGCATGATACCCGCGTTTAGTCGGTCAATCTTACCGGCATCCTTGTCGACGCACACGACGTCGGTGCCAAATTCGGAAAAACAGGCACCAGACACAAGACCAACATAGCCAGTCCCAATCATTGCAATTCGCATGGTTTACTCCGTCTCAGGTCAACGGCCCGAACACGCCGCGTATTTGTCTATAACTTCCTGAATTTGATCTTGAAGACCCGGTCGCTCAAGAGCGAATGCTACGTTGGCTTCAAAAAAACCGGCCTTGTCCCCGCAATCGAACCGCGTACCCTCAATACGCAGGCCATGAAATGGCGCATTACCAATCATTCGGGCCATAGAGTCCGTCAGCTGGATCTCCCCACCCGCACCTTTTTTTCGCTCGCTCAAGTATCCGAAAACTTCCGGAAGTAAAATATACCGACCGATAATACTGAGCGTCGACGGAGCATCCTTTGGGTCGGGTTTTTCCACCATGCCGACGACCTCAGCCAGACGCCCGTCATCTGAACCAATCTCCAGAATACCATAGCGGTGTGCACGTTCCCTCGGCACGTCCACGACTCCGACCACGTTCCCGGCGGTTTGTTCGTACACATCAACCAACTGCGTCAGGCAGGGAGTGTCCGCCTTCACCAGATCGTCAGCCAGCAATACGGCAAAAGGTTCATCACCAACCAGTTCGCGCGCGCACCAGACCGCGTGCCCGAGACCCATAGGGGCCTGCTGACGAGTGTAAGCTACCCGTCCAGGCTCAAGCACAGGAATATCTATTGCTTGGAGTTCCGCTTCCTTGCCGCGCTCACCAAGAACTTGGCGAAGTTCAAAACTATTGTCGAAAAAGTCTTCGATTGCAGCCTTGCCGCGGCCCGTAACAAAAATGATCTCCTCGATCCCAGCAGACAGCGCTTCTTCGACGGCATATTGTATTAGCGGCTTATCGACCACTGGAAGCATTTCCTTAGGCATTGCCTTTGTCGCAGGCAAAAACCTGGTGCCGAGCCCCCCGACGGGAAACACCGCTTTTCTTACTTTTTTTGCCACTGGCTATTCCCCATAAAGGCGGGAGCAACTGATCTAAATTTCTGTGCAGTGCACGATATCGTGTGCGGTTTTGTGCCACGGGCCATACTGGTATGCAAGCAATCCTCGGGTTGTTGAAGAGTTTTCCTGTGGGGAAGTTAGGTAGTTACGAGTCCTAGCTGCCAGGAAGAAGTATATCCTTGGCACGATTGATCTGGGCGGCTAGCCATGTAGATCCGCCACGGTCGGGATGATTAGCTTTGAGTAGTGTCCGATGCGCCTCACGTATCTCATCATCTGCGGCACCGGGCCGCAGACCGAGTATGTCATATGCCTGGGCCGGGGTTAGAGGCCCTTCGCCGGGCACCGGCCCTTCCGGACCCTCGCTACCGGTGCTACGCCATTCTGCACCGTGGACTCGATCGAGGTAGGTTTCCAAAACATCGGCCGATCGCGGGTCATTCACCCGGCATTCGCGCAACAGCGCCACGATGTCATCGATCGACATTTCTTCAAGCAGACGACCTTCGAATGCCCCCCGCAACACTGTTCCCCTCAGAACGCCGGTATCATGTTCCAGAACCATACGGAGATAGACCGTCTCGATATCCGAGTTTTTACCGGGCGTCGGCCCGCGCATATTACCCAGCATCTGCTTGATCGCGCGCCACCGCCAAATCATCGGTAATAGGAACAATAGCCAAGCAATTGGACCGAGCCTCCCGCTAGTCACGAAGAAGGCGATTACAGCCGCGGCCGCCAATCCTACGAGAGCGAACAACACCCCCGGAAAATAATTAGAATTGGTTTTTCGCAAACCGCGCACGACTAGAAAAACGCCTACAAGAACTGCCAAACCCAGAATGAAATATGGCACTTTGGCGGCTCAGCGCATCTGGCTGGTGATTTGTTTCACCGCGCCGCCGGTTTTTCCGGAGTAATCTTCCAGCGCTGCGGTGCCGCCGGCGGCGAACACAGCAACTGCCGACAATAGTTCCCGAAGCTGCCGCGCCGACGACGGATCGAAATTGCAATACGCACCGCCGGTCAAATTAGCGATCTGGCGGAATGCTCGTGCTGCAATAGGATCGTCATTCTCTTGAAACATGAATGCGGGCACGCCCCGCACGCCCAGTTCCCCGGCCACTTCGCAAACTTCGTCTATGGCTTCTTCGAAGCTATCACCCACAAACACCAACGCATTGACCCGCCTAGCTAGCGTTTGGCGAATCGTATGCAACAAAGTTTTTTTAATTTGAGTGCGGCCACCAAGACAGCGAACCATAGTCATTCTGCGGACAAGCTCGCTTGACGTAGATACCCATGGACTGGACTTACATTCTCCGAATCCCCGAAAAAAAACGAGCTGAACCTCCAAACCACCAAGATCATCCGTCGCGCGGAACATTTCGGCCTGTAGATGGCAGGCTTGGTCCCAAGCCGGTTCACGGCTAGCCGTTGCATCCATTGCAAATATTAGTCTACCGCAGCCACTCGCAGACTTTACCTGTGGTGTCGAGGCAACCTTCGCCAGAAAGGCCGATACCTGGTCGGGATTCGCCTTTCGAGGCAAGTTAGTTTTTGTCTTATCGCCAGACATTCTATGGGACACTCCGAGTAACGAGGTTGAGATAATACCATTGCCCGCGTAATTCCAGCTATAAAGCTGTACCAGTCCGATACAATGAACGGAATACCAGTATGCCCAAGACACCCGATTTCTTCCAGAACCGCACCATCCTTATAACCGGAGGCGCCAGCGGGATCGGGCGTGCGACTGCATCAATCTTCGCGCGGGAGGGCGCCAACGTAATCGTTGCTGATATTGACGGCGAGGGAGCCAACACCGTCGCGGAGAGCATTCGCTCATCAAATTCCGGTGTCGAAGCAGTTACAGTGGATGTAACCGACCGACCAGCTGTGGACGACATGATCGCCGCTGGGATAGAGACTTTTAGCAGCATCGATTATCTCTTCAATAGCGCCGGATCGGCCGGGCGTCGGTCGTCGTTTCTGGAAATTGACGCGGACCTCTGGCGCCAGACCTATGCGCTAAACGTAGACGGCGTTTTCAACACCATGCAATCTATCTTACCGCACATGATGGAGAACCGGTATGGCGTGATCGTAAATATCGCCAGCATGGCGCACCGGCGCGGCGGTGCCGGCCACTCGACGCACTATGCGTCCTCAAAAGGAGCGGTGGTGACATTAACGATGGGCGTAGCCCGCGAGTTCGTGGAACATGGCATTCGCGCTGTGTCAATTTCACCGGGACCGATAGACACCGCTTTCCAGTCCATCTCATCACCTCAGCTGAAACAGAGTATGACCGACGATATCCCCATGAAACGAATGGGAACGCCGCAGGAAATTGGTGAAATGGTACTCTTCATATGTTCTGATGCCTGCGAATTTATGACCGCTGATACGGTATATATAAATGGCGGAGGAGGATTTCGGTAAGAAAGGCCCAGATATGATAAAACCAAATCATACGCAAGCGCGGCTGGATGCGCTCGAGGCGCGTAGCGTTCACCAAGAACAGACAATCGATGAACTGAGTCTGGTTGCCGCAAAGCAATGGGGGGAGATCGCCGATCTCAAAGACCGTCTAAATTTTCTCAACGAGAGATTGCAGGAAATGAAAGCAGTATCCAACGGTAGCCCCGGTGAGGCCCGGCCTCCACCCCATTATTAAGCCGACGTGGTCTTAAAATTAGAGGCATCAGTCAGATTTTATCAGGAATCCAGAACGGGCTCTGTTTGCATCACCCGCCATAGAAATTAAACACCGCAGGCACTCCCTCCATCCCCAAGATAAGTTGTGCCAAGCCGCAGCCAACACTCATTTTCAGGCAATGGTTTTGCGAAAAAAACTAGGTTATTAGGAGGTTGCACCTAGATCTTTTCACAACGTTTCTGACTTTCAATGGGGATTCCACGTGAGATTCGCCCCTGTCTGCGCTAAGCAGTTGGTAATGAAAGCGCGCGTTCATATAACTCTCAAAAATGGTGTGCTCGATCCGCAGGGTAAGGCCATCGAGAATGCCCTGTCAGGGCTCGGATTCTCCAACATCGCAGATGTTCGTCAAGGCAAGTATATTGAACTCGCACTTGCCCAAACGGATGCCGCGACAGCCCGAGTTTCGGTGGAAGAGATGTGCGAAAAGCTCCTAGCTAATACCACCATTGAAAATTACGAGATAGACATAGACGGATGAAGGCGGCGGTGATCGTCTCCCCAGGTTCCAACTGCGACCGCGACATTCAGGTAGCACTTCGGCAGAGCGCGAAAGTCGAACCAATCATGCACTGGCACCAAGACCCTGACCTGCCAGCCGTCGATTTGATCGTGTTGCCCGGCGGCTTTTCTTATGGCGATTACCTTCGTGCCGGTGCAATGGCTGCGCATTCATCAGTCATTCGCGAGGTTGTGGTCCGCGCCAATAAGGGCGTCCCGGTTATGGGAATCTGCAATGGATTTCAAATCCTGACTGAATGTGGGCTACTGCCCGGCGTGTTGATGCGCAACGCCCAGCTAAAATTTATTTGCCGAGATGTCGACCTGCGGGTCGAGGCCACCGACACGGTGTTTACCCGCTCCTACCTCAATCAACAGATCATCCGCATTCCAGTGGCGCATAACGAAGGCAACTATTTTGCCGACAACGACACGCTGAACCGGCTCGACAGTGAAAACAGAGTAGCATTTCGTTACTGCACACCGAAAGGAGAGGTAAACGCCGTCGCTAATCCAAATGGCGCGGCCCGAAATATTGCTGGAATACTGAACGAAACCCGCAACGTCCTCGGCATGATGCCACACCCGGAACGCCTCGCCGACAATGCGCTGGGCGGCACCGACGGTCGGCCGATGTTCGACTGCCTCGTTCAGGCGCTGTCGGCCGTGGCGTGACTGAAATAACCCCAAAAATCGTTGCCGAGCACGGCCTGACGACTGAGGAGTACGAACGCGTTCTCATCATTATGGGCCGGACGCCCAATCTAACAGAACTTGGTATTTTTTCGGTTATGTGGTCGGAGCATTGTTCGTATAAGTCGTCAAAATTCTGGCTTAAAAAGCTGCCGACCGAGGCCCCGTGGGTGATATGCGGCCCGGGCGAGAATGCTGGCGTAATCGACATCGGCGACGGCAAGGCCTGCATTTTTAAGATGGAAAGCCACAACCACCCATCCTTCATCGAGCCATACCAAGGAGCCGCGACGGGCGTCGGCGGTATCCTGCGCGACGTATTTACCATGGGCGCGCGGCCCGTCGCCAACATGAACGCACTACGTTTTGGCGAACCAGATCACCCGAAGACCCGCCATTTAATTAACGGCGTGATCGCTGGGATAGGCGGGTACGGCAACTGTATAGGCGTTCCGACGGTCGGCGGGGAAATGAATTTCGACCCCTGTTACAATGGCAACATTCTCGTCAACGCTATGACGGTAGGGGTCGCGGACACTGACAAAATTTTCTATTCCGCAGCAGCCGGGATGGGCAACGCGGTTGTCTATGTCGGATCAAAGACCGGACGCGACGGCATCCACGGCGCAACCATGGCCTCAGCCGAATTTGACGACGATTCAGCTGAAAAGCGCCCCACCGTGCAGGTGGGGGACCCATTTACCGAAAAACTGTTGTTGGAGGCCTGCCTCGAACTGATGGCCACCGATGCAATCATCGCTATCCAAGACATGGGAGCCGCGGGGCTTACTTCTTCATCGGTAGAAATGTCCGATAAGGGGGGCGTTGGTATAGAATTAGATCTCGACCTGGTCCCGGTCCGTGAGGATAGCATGACCCCATATGAAATCATGCTGTCCGAAAGTCAGGAACGAATGCTGATGGTTATCCAGCCAGGCCGAGAGGGCATGGCGCGGGAAATCTTCGAAAAATGGGAACTAGATTTCGAAGTTATCGGGCGAGTGACCGATACTAACCGTCTTATTCTGAAATTCGATGGTGAGGTGGTAGGCGACATTCCAGTTCCGTCACTAGTCGCGGAGGCACCGGAATACCAACGGCCATGGGTACGCACCCCGCCCCCGCCAATTTTGTCGGCCGATGAAGCATTGACGGGTATCGAAGTCGGTCCTGCCGATGCTCTGGTAGAACTGATGGGGTCTCCGGATCTCTGCTCCCGCCGTTGGGTTTGGGAGCAATACGACCACATGGTGATGGGAGACACCGTACAGCGACCCGGCGGTGACGCTGCGGTGGTACGCGTCCACGGCACGAACCGGGGCCTTGCCGTCACCACTGACTGCACACCGAGATACTGCTTCGCCGATCCGGTGGAAGGTGGACGCCAAGCAGTAGCAGAGGCATGGCGCAACCTTACAGCGTGTGGTGCAAAACCGCTGGCGATTACGGACAACATGAATTTTGGCAACCCTGAGCGCCCGGAAATCATGGGCCAGTTCGCGGGCTGTATCGAAGGCATGGCTGAAGCCTGTCTCGCACTCGATTTTCCGGTCGTATCGGGCAACGTTTCGCTCTACAATGAAACCAATGGTATCGGGATCCTGCCCACTCCTGCAATCGGCGGCGTTGGGCTTATCGACGATGTAACCTCAAAGATGGTCTCCTCCGGCTTCGTGTCCGAGGGCGAAGACATCGTGCTGCTTGGAGAGACCTTCGGACATCTCGGCCGATCCCTTCTGCTCCGCCGTTATGGCATTGGGGATACGGGCGCACCACCCCGGGTCGACCTACGCATGGAGCGCAGGAACGGTGATTTTGTGCGCGAGTTTGCGGAAATCGCTGCCGTAACGGCCTGTCACGATTTGTCGGATGGTGGCTTGCTGGTCGCGGTTGCGGAAATGGCACTAGCCGGAAATATGGGTGCAGATCTCCTCTCCGCGGCGGAGGATATCCAGCCACTGGCTTGGTGGTTTGGAGAGGACCAGTCACGCTATCTCGTTACTTTGGATCAGGGAGAAGATCTGGTTACAGCAGCAAAATCCCGCGACATCCCTGCCCGGCTGATTGGCAAGACCGGCGGTTCGGTGTTGACGCTGGCCGACGGCAACTTTATACCGCTCTCAAAGTTGCGGAAGGCTCATGAACAATGGCTTCCGCAGTACATGGCGGCTAGCTGACGGCTAGAGCGATGCATACTGACACTGCCTGGGTGGCGAACGAGGAAAAACACTATGCCGATGGATGCGGGCACAATCGAAAGCCTGATCAAGGAGAGTATTCCTGATGCTGAGGTTACCATTCAGGATCTCGCAGGTGACGGAGATCATTATTCGGCGCTAGTAGTTTCTTGCGAATTCGCGGGCAAGACCCGCGTCCAGCAGCACCAAATGGTCTATCAGGCGCTGGAGGGACGTATGGGCGGCGAACTCCATGCACTGGCATTACAAACCAGCGCCCCTAAGGACAACTGAACCAAATTCAGCGGAAAGGATTAGCCGTAATGAGCGAGCATCCAGTATTTGAACGTATCAAAGGTGAGGTAGACGACAATGAAGTAGTCCTTTTCATGAAGGGCACGCCAGTCTTTCCACAATGCGGATTTTCGTCGGTCTGTGTTCAGGTTCTCAGCAATCTCGGTATAGCATTCAAAGGCGTGAACGTACTAGACGATCAGGAATTGCGCGAGGGGATCAAGGCCTATTCCAATTGGCCAACAATTCCACAACTCTATGTTAAGGGCGAGTTCATCGGCGGCTGCGACATCATTCGCGAGATGTACGAAACAGGTGAGTTAATGGAGCACTTCAACGCCAGCGGAATCAATGTCGAGCTTGCCAATCCGGAATAGACGAGTGTGGCGAACGGTCTTGAGAACCACCTCAAGATAAAACATGCTGCGTGTAGAGTGAATTATATGAAATCAAGGAAAAACCATATATTAAAAACGGTTTTTTCGCGGGCCCAAACGCACGAGCCAACAGTATCCCCTCTAATAGCTTTCGGCATTCATCGAGTGGTTTAATGACAACCCATCCGGCGCCACGCTACCTGTGTCGACATATCGCGGCGCATCCCACCTTCTTCTTTTCGTTAAAAACCCAGCGTCAACAGCTTGATCAGCGCAGATGTACCTAATACGAAACAGCACCCTTACACGGTACGCAGAGACCTCCTTGATCCTGCTGGCTATTACGGCATGTGGTAGTAGCAAAAATATCGAGAGGCATACGGAAAATTTGCATCTGGCATGCCAAACGGTCATATGCGAATGCCGAGTTAAAAACAAAACCGTTTTTGGTGACCGCAAAACCACAGACATCTTATGGCGCATGAACGGCGACGCCGTCTGCCCCACCGGCTACGTTCTGGAACGAGTGGAATTGGATTTCTTGGGGCGTAAAAAATAGGAATGTTCCGACGGCATCTGAAACATTAGCCTAGCCCCGATCTAGCCGCATTATTGCCCATATCTCTATGTGGATTAGCGCGAGTAGAATTCGATGACGAGGTTCGGTTCCATCTGCACCGGATAGGGTACGTCGGCGAATTCAGGCACTCGCAGAAACTTTCCCTGCATTCTTCCGTGGTCTACTTCCATGTACTCCGGCACATCCCGCTCTATGAGCTGGGCGGCCTCAAGCACCATTGGGATATTCCGTGATTTCTCTCGGACCTCAACGACGTCACCTTCCTTGACCCGGTAAGAAGGAATGGTGACCCGGACGCCGTTGACGCGAACGTGGCCGTGGTTGATGAACTGGCGGGACGCAAAAACGGTCGGCACAAACTTCATGCGATAGACCACAGCGTCTAGCCGCTGTTCCAGCAATCCGATCAGTGCCTCAACTGTATCGCCACGACGCTTGACTGCTTCGCCGTATATACGGCGAAACTGTTTCTCGGTGATGTTGCCGTAATAGCCTTTAAGTTTTTGCTTGGCCTGCAGCTGCAAACCGAAATCAGACATCTTGCTGCGACGGCGCTGTCCGTGCTGTCCAGGTCCGTATTCTCGGCTGTTCCAAGGACTTTTAGGACGACCCCATAGATTACAACCCAAGCGCCGGTTAATCTTGTATTTTGAGCGCACGCGTTTTGACATAGCGCTGTCTCCTTTGTTCTCTCTTTTTGTCCCGGTAGTCCGGTTCCAGACCTTGCTGGCGGCGGGAAACAGCCTTTTTTAGGCAATATCCTCATTCCCGGGAATGGCGGCGGAGTATATGCATAGCGTGCGTCGTGTCAACGAATTGCATTCGGCGTTGGGTAAGCCGTGAATAATGTGAGAAAGTAACATGAATATAAACATCGAAACCTACCTAAACCCATGACTTTACTGGATAGTTTTGGCCTTTTGTCCGTATCAATGATGCTCTTGTTCTACGCATTGGAAAAACTTCACTCGTTATACGTAATGGGCTTCGCCTTTGCATGTGCACTGGGATCGGTCTACGGCTTTCTCCAGGGCGCATGGCCGTTCGGCTTGATCGAAGCAATTTGGTCAGTAGTCGCAGTGAGCCGCTGGCGCTCTTTAACTCGACCGATCGCGAGGGTTTGACAGGCCAGTGACGATACCACGGAGAGTTTTAACCTCTTGATCACTGAGGCCGGAACGAGTGAAAATATTACGGATGTTACGAACCATGCGTGGGCGTTTTTCTGGCGGAAAAAGAAAGCCACATTCGTCAAGCTCAGACTCAAGGTGCTCAAAAAACTCTATCACCTCATGTTGAGAAGCTGCCTGCCCGCCCTTCCGGGTGACTTTTTCAAGCGTCTCCGGGGCCGTCGCCTGGAACCATTCGTAGCCGATCAGTAAAACCGCCTGCCCAAGATTTAAAGAACGGTGTTCAGAGTTCACGGGAACCATAATGATGGCGTCTGAAATCGCCACATCGTCGTTGTCTAATCCTTTGGCTTCGCGGCCGAAAAGAATGCCCGATCTCTCACCGTTCGTAGTATTTAGATGCAGCGTTTCCGCTAGATCGCGTGGCGTTAACACTGGCTTTTCCATATCTCTCACCCGCGCCGTCGTCGCATATAGCCGTTGCAGATCGGCGACCGCGTCCTGAGTGGTATCATAGACCTTAGCCTGTTCCAGAATGCGCTCGGCCCCGGATGCAGTGTTTACAGCTTTCTGATTTGGCCATTCGCCTTTAGGTTCCACCAGACGCATTTCGGAAAGCCCAAAATTCATCATCGCACGGGCCGCAGCGCCAATGTTTTCACCTAAGGTCGGGCGAACCAGAACGATGGCAGGAGATATTTTTGCGTTGGTCATGGAATCGGGAGCCAGCGTCAGGCCGCCTTGACGTTCTCACGGTGCAACTTGTACGAGATCGAATCCTGCAACGCATTATAAGAGGCGTCGATGATGTTGGTCGACAGCCCTACACAAGACCAGCGCCGGTCTTGCCCGTCGGTGCTTTCTATCATGACGCGTGTAATGGCACCGGTGCCATCACCCGGTGTCAAGATCCTGACCTTGTAATCAACCAATCGCATGTCCTCGAGCTCTGGATAGCTCTCGAGCAGCACCTTGCCTAGCGCTTTATCAAGCGCGTTTACCGGTCCATTACCTTCAGCAACTGCCATGTGGTTAGTGTTTCCGACATCTACCTTCACTGTCGCCTCTGAAACCGTCACCAATTCACCACGAGCATTCCAGCGGCGCTCGTCCAATACCCGAAAAGAATGCAGCGTATAATACTCCGGCACATCTTCCAGAGTTCGGCGCGCCAAAAGCTCAAAACTCGCTTCGGCACCGTCGTAAGCATAACCCTCAAATTCCCGTTCCTTCACCAATTCTAGTAAACGCGGCAACTTGGGATGGTTGGCCTCAATGACTAGTCCAATTTCCCGGAACCGCGCGAGAATATTGGACCGTCCAGACTGATCTGACACCACGATATGACGCGCGTTTCCAACCAACGTAGGATCGATATGTTCGTATGTTTCTGGATCCTTCTCTACAGCGGAGACATGTAATCCCCCTTTATGCGCAAAGGCCGATTTTCCGACGTAGGCTGCATTAGGTATAGGCGAGCGGTTGAGGCGCTCGTCTAACACTCGGGACACATGGGTAAGCTGTTTTAGATCTTCTTCCGATATACCCGTATCCAAACCCATTTTTAACATTAGGTTCGGAATAATTGCTGTCAGATTGGCGTTACCGCATCTCTCGCCAAGCCCGTTAAACGTACCCTGAACCTGTCGTGCGCCCGCATTTACTGCAACTAGAGAATTAGCGACGGCATTTTCGGTGTCGTTGTGGCAATGGATCCCGAGATGTGTACCCGGAACACTCTCGGACACTTCACTGGTGATCCGGTGGACCTCGTGAGGCAGTGTACCGCCATTTGTATCACAAAGAACAATCCAACGGGCACCCGCCTCATATGCCGCCTTTACGCAAGACAGGGCATAGACGGGATTAGCCTTGTAGCCGTCGAAGAAATGCTCGGCATCAAACAATGCCTCGCCTACCCGCTGTTTACTATAAGCAACAGAATCGGAAATCATCTGGACGTTTTCTTCGCGTGGGATTTTCAGTGCCACATCGACGTGGTAATCCCAAGTCTTACCAACCATGCACACAGCCGCCGGTTCGGCATCGAACAACGCGGCAAGACCCGGATCATTCTTCACCGAACGCCCAGGACGTCGTGTCATGCCGAAAGCAGTAAATTTAGCACGCGATAGTTCCAGCGGCTCGCGAAAAACCGCATCATCTGTCGGGTTGGCGCCCGGCCAGCCACCCTCGATATAATCGATTCCGAGATTATCCAAAGCCCGCGCGATCGAGACCTTATCGGCAACCGAAAAATCCACACCCTGCGTCTGCGCACCATCACGCAGCGTTGAATCAAAAAGATAAACTCGGCTGTCGTCCGCCATAGTCCTTAAAACCCAGTTAAATTTCAGTCTGAAACCGTGAACCCCTATCAAAGCCCGCTCCGCGCGTAAACGATTATCCCCTTCCGCGGAACGCATTTACGATCGGATATCGGCGGTCCCGTCCGAATGACCGTCCGGTAATCTTGACCCCGGGCGGCGCCTGCCGACGCTTGTATTCAGCGCTGAGAAGCATTCGCCAGACACGTAACACCAGCGTCCGGTCATGCCCTTCTTCCTCCAAGTCATCGATACTGAAATCTTTCTCGTTCAATCCTTTGAGGATGGCATCCAACTGACCATAGGGTGGCAGGCTGTCTTCATCTTTCTGGTCGTGCTTCAGCTCCGCTGTCGGTGGCTTCACGATGATGTTTTCCGGGACCACCGGACCATCTGGACCTAGAAACTTTTCTGGGCGGTTGGCATTACGCCAGTGACACAGCTGGAACACCTTTGTCTTGTATACATCTTTCAGTACCGAGTAACCGCCGCACATGTCTCCGTAGAGCGTCGCATACCCGACGGACATTTCCGACTTATTGCCTGTAGATACCACCATTGCACCAGTTTTGTTGGACAGCGCCATCAGCGTCAAACCGCGAGACCTAGCCTGAATATTTTCTTCTGTTGTATCTACCTGCGTCTTCGCAAATGCTTTGGACAGCATTTTGTCAAACGCGCCCATTGCGGGTTCGATGGAGATAGAATCTAGACGCACGCCGAGCATGCGACATGCTTCCGCCGCATCGTCAAGACTTTCCTCCGAAGTATAGGGCGACGGCATCATCACGCAGTGAACCTGATCAGGCCCTAGCGCATCGACTGCCACCGCGGCAGTTAGCGCAGAGTCGACCCCACCTGACATACCGATGATGACCCCGGGAAACCCGTTTTTATATACATAATCTTTAAGTCCCAGCACCATTGCCGAGTAAATCGCCGTGTCCCCATCAGGTGGTGAATTTTTTTCGCCTTCGGCGCAGATCCAATTGTCACCGTCGCGGGCCCATGCCGTTGTTGTCAGGCATTCGTTCCAGGCGGCTGCCTGCAACCGCAAAGATGCATCGGCACCAAGAACGAAAGACGCACCGTCAAACACCAATTCGTCCTGCCCACCCACCTGATTGACGTAAATCAGCGGCATCCGGCACTCGGTGGCACGTGCGACCGCAAGGTTGATACGCGTATCCCACTTCTCCTGCTGGTAGGGAGAACCATTGAGAACTACGAGGATCTCCGCTCCAGACTCTTCGAGGCATTCGGCCACCTCGTCTGTCCACATATCTTCGCAGACCATGACGCCGAGCCGAACGCCACGAAAATTAATCGGCCCGGGCAGTGGGCCGGCACTGAACACCCGCTTTTCGTCGAACACACCATAATTTGGCAGATCGTGCTTAAACCGGACTGCCGAGATCTCTCCCCCTTCAAGCAGTAGTGCGGCATTATAAAGTTCACCGTTATCGCGCCATGGGGAACCCACCAACATACCTGGACCGCCGTCCGCTGTTTCGAGAGCCAGCGCCTCGATCTCACGCTGTATAGTGTCATTGACGATAGGTCGGAAAACTAGATCCTCAGGTGGGTACCCACATACTACCAGTTCGCTCGTTATTACGAGATCCGCATCTGCTTTTGCGGCGCTAAGACGCACTCGACGCAACCGTTCGATGTTCCCGACGATGTCGCCAACAACGGGGTTAATTTGAGCCAGCGTAATGTTGAGCGTATCGTTCATTCGAGCAGCGGGGCTTATTCGGCCGCCTCTCGGTTCGCATCCTTCTGGCGATCATCGTCGCGAGATGCCTTAAGGTGTTCGCCGACAAGAAATGCAAGTTCTAAGGACTGCGACGCGTTGAGACGAGGGTCGCAATGCGTGTGGTAACGGTCCGACAAACCTTCGTCAGTAATCTCTTGCGCACCTCCTGTGCATTCGGTCACGTTCTGCCCGGTCAGTTCGATATGAACGCCGCCGGCATGCGTGCCTTCGGCCTCGTGTACCGCAAAGAAACCTTTTACTTCCTGCAAAATCTGATCGAAGGGGCGCGTCTTGTAGCCACTTTGCGCCTTAATAGTATTTCCGTGCATCGGATCGCATGTCCAGACGACATTCTTTCCCTCGCGAGCGACGGCCTTCACAAGACCAGGGAGAATCTCCGCAACCTGTTCATGGCCCATACGACTGATCAGAACCAGACGGCCGAGATCGTTGTCCGGGTTCAACGCATCGATGATTTTCAACAACTCATCTGGCGTTTGCGACGGACCGGTCTTCAGCCCAATGGGGTTTGCGATTCCCCGCATGAATTCAACATGACCGCTGTCAAGTTGACGTGTCCGGTCCCCGACCCACAACATATGCGCCGATGTGTCGTACCAGTCGCCAGACGTCGAATCAATGCGGGTCATTGCCTCCTCGTACCCCAGCAGCAGAGCCTCATGGCTTGTGTAGAAATCGGTTTCACGCAATTGCGGCGCGGCATCAGGGGTCAGTCCGCAGGCCGCCATGAAGGTCATCGCTTCATCGATGCGATCAGCCAATTCCGCATATTTCCGAGCCTGTTCCCCGGAAGAGACAAATTCGAGATTCCAGCGGTGTACTTCTTCCAGATTCGCGTATCCCCCCTGCGCGAAAGCTCGAAGTAGGTTCAAAGTTGCCGCCGACTGGTTGTACACCTGCACCATACGATCCGGATCGGGCGTACGTGCTTTTTCGGTAAACGCCATGTCGTTTACCATATCGCCTCTGTAGCTAGGGAGAGTAACGCCCTTCTGCTCCTCGACGTCGGAAGACCTCGGTTTGGCGAACTGCCCTGCCAGACGGCCGATCTTTACGACGGGTTTACCGGAAGCAAACGTTAGCACCACTGCCATTTGTAGTAGAACACGAAATGTGTCACGGATATTGTTGGGGTGAAATTCAGCGAAACTCTCGGCGCAATCGCCACCCTGCAACAGAAAAGCCCTGCCCTCGGCTACCTCGGCTAGTTGGGCGCGCAGCTTGCGTGCCTCGCCGGCAAACACCAACGGCGGATACGTGCTGAGCTTCCTCTCCGCCGCTTCTAGGGCAACGGCATCCGGATATTCAGGAACCTGAACGACAGGCTTGTTTCGCCAGCTTTCGGGCGACCAGTTCCCCGACATGGCCATCCTCTCTAGATCAATCGCTTTTGGAGCGTCGCGTATACGCGGTTTATCCTGCTTTTTCCAGAAAAACCGCGTATACAATAAAACATTATGAACAGCGGAATTTATCCGAATATTATCTGGAAATACAAAGAACCGTTCTCATATGAAAATAGGGCCGGCGTCTCAAACATCTGGATTCAGCAGCAGATCCTATAAAATATTTTTTTTCGGGCACATTCACCGACCAATTGACCCGGTTTCCTAATGTTAATATAGCCTGCCGCAACGATTTACCACCGAACAGATGGTGGGAGAAACCATACTATTCAGCAGCTGAAGCCGCTGCCGGTTCAGGCAAAGGTTCACGCATCGTAACAAACTCCTCCGCAGCCGTGGGATGAATGCCCACAGTCGCATCGAACTGCGCCTTAGTAGCGCCGCATTTGAGCGCAATACCTAGCCCTTGTGTGATCTCACCGGCGTCGGGGCCCACCATGTGGCAACCGACGACCCGGTCAGACGTTTTATCAACGATAATCTTCATCATCGTCTGACCCGATGAACCCGTCAGTGTGTCCTTTAATGCTCGGAATGTGGAACGGTAGATATCAACATGACCGTATTTGGCTCGCGCGTCCTCTTCGTTCAGCCCCACGGTACCGACAGGTGGATCGGAAAACACTGCAGTTGGGATATCTGCATAGTCCATCTTATCACTGGTCCCCTTGAAAAGATTCGATGCAAGTTTCATCGCTTCACCAATAGCGACCGGCGTCAGTTGGTATCGGTCGATGAGGTCGCCCAGCGCATAGATATTTTCAACACTGGTTTGAAAATAATCGTCGACCACGATGGCGCCATCGGCGTTCATTTCAACGCCGACGTCTTCCAGCCCCATATTCGCCGAATTGGGCAACCGCCCGATCGCGTATAACACCTGATCATACTGCAACAGCGAGCCGTCGCTGAACGTCACGTCAAGCCCACCATCGACCTTGTCGATGCGATCTATGACGCTATTCCAAATAAACTTAACCCCCCTTTTTTCCATCTCCGTAGCCAAGTGGCGGCGGACATCGATGTCGAATCCGCGCAGGATCATGTTGCCTCGATAGATCTGCGTAGTATCCGCGCCATAGCCGTTGAAGATGCCCGCGAATTCGACCGCGATATATCCACCACCGACGACCAGAACGCGCTGGGGTAGTTCGTCAAGGTAGAATGCATCATCGGAGACGATCGCATACTGCGCTCCAGGCACTTCGTCACGCGATGGCTTGCCGCCGGTGGCGATAAGAATTTTTTCAGCGGTCACTTTTTCGCCGCCAACATCGAGCGTGTGGGCATCGATCAACCTAGCCCTTGCCTCAAAAAGCGTCACTCCAGAACCGTTTAGTAAATTGCGGTAAATATCGTTGAGACGCTCAATCTCCTTATTTTTATTTTTGATCAGGCGCGACCAGTCGAGGGCAGGTTCAGCGAAATCCCACCCATAGGCTGAGGCCTCCTGCCCGTAGTGCAGATAGTGCGAGCCATAGGAAAACAGCTTCTTCGGTATGCAGCCGACATTAACGCAGGTGCCACCAAGATATCTCTCCTCGGCAACCGCGACCTTCGCTCCATGTGATGCAGACATCCGCGACGCTCGCACCCCGCCCGACCCGGCACCGATGACAAACAGATCATAATTATAATTGGACATGGCAAACGCCTTTGAGAAATTCTTATTGTCTTACTGGAATACGGGTAGAGGCTAGGCGCCTATCCCGCCAATCAGACCATATTTGATTTCAAGATAATCCTCGATCCCGTATTTGGAACCCTCTCTGCCGGTGCCGGATTCCTTCATTCCCCCGAATGGGGCCACCTCGGTTGAAATAATACCTTCGTTGACGCCGACGATACCGTATTCCAGACTTTCCATCACCCGCCAAATGCGACCGATGTCGCGGCTATAAAAATAGGCAGCAAGGCCGAATTCGGTATCGTTAGCCATATCTAGCGCCTGTGCCTCTGTATCGAACCGATAGGGCGGCGCAACCGGGCCGAAAGTTTCCTCCCTCGTGACCTTCATATCAGTATTCACCTCCGACAACACGGTCGGCTGGAAGAAGCTGCCGCCGAGATCGTGTCGCGATCCACCGGAAATCACCTTGGCCCCTTTAGCGACCGCATCCTCGATATGTTCTTCGACTTTCTCGACAGCGGCCATATCAATCAGCGGGCCCTGTTCAGTTTCACCCCTAAGTCCGTCGCCGATCCGCATTTTCTCGACAGCCGCCGTAAGCTTTTCCGAGAACTCGTCATATACGCCATCCTGCACCAGCAACCGATTAGCACAGACGCATGTCTGGCCGGTCTTCCGGAACTTGGACGCCATCGCGCCTTCGACTGCCTCGTCAAGATCGGCGTCATTGAACACAATAAATGGAGCGTTGCCGCCCAGCTCCATCGATGTTTTCTTAATCGTACCCGCGCACTGTTCCATCAGCAGTTTCCCGATTTCCGTCGAACCGGTAAAAGTTAGCTTTCGGACGATGGGGTTCGACGTCATCTCACCACCGATGGCCCCCGACGATCCAGTGACAACGCTAAACACGCCCTTGGGGACGCCCGCTCGTTCAGCTAGTTCAGCCAGTGCCAGCGCCGAATATGGGGTCGCTGTCGCTGGTTTCACAACCATTGTGCAACCAGCAGCCAAGGCTGGTCCACATTTTCGAGTGATCATAGCAGCGGGAAAATTCCACGGTGTAATCGCGGCACAAACACCTATAGGCTCCTTCGTGACTATTATGCGCTTGCCCGGAGCATGTTGAGGGATGGTGTCGCCGTAGATACGCTTACCCTCTTCGGCGAACCACTCGATAAAAGAAGCCGCGTATACGATCTCGCCCAGAGACTCCTTCAGTGGCTTGCCTTGTTCCGCGGTCATCATCTTGGCCAAGTCTTCTTGATTTTCTATTATGAGTTCAAACCATTTACGGAGGACTACGGCGCGTTCCTTCGCGGTTTTCGCTCTCCACAGCGGATAGGCTTTGTTAGCCGCCTCAATCGCCTCGCGGGTTTCGTCGGCGCCCAATTTGGGGATTGTCCCGAGTGTTTCGCCTGTTGCCGGGTTGCTAACGTCAATAGTTTCATTAGATCCTGCACCAACCCATTCACCATTGATGTAGCAGGCTTCCCGGAAAAGGTTAGGGTCTTTGAGGTCTAAAGACGGCATATGGATATCTCCAATCCCGGCCAACACCGGCCAGATAATTAGTTTCAAAAAATAGCTAGCGTCTCCGAGTATAACGCCCCATTTATTCTGAGTCAGGAGCCGGAAAATGCCTAATCGTAGGCATTTAGTCAGATGTAAGAAGGAGCGTAATCCAGCCTTTTAAGCCGCGTTTCAAAATCCTGGCCACCTTCGACCAAGACATAGGAAACCCCTGTTCCCTATCGCAAGAGATATCCCAAAATCATAAAGAGAACTAGGAGCCCAACACACCCAAAAATAAATATGAAGAGAAGTTTAAATGCCAGAGACATTGCACGAAGGGGATACCTAAGAAGCAGGTAGACAATCAGGCCAAGGACTAAAATACCAATCGGGCCTTCCATTCATTACCACCTTTTTTTGGCCCACTTATCTGGACGAAGCATAAAAAAGAAAATTAAAAAGCCTAATCCAATGATCGATCAGGGCGTGTTTCCAGAAAACGTATTATTGGTATTGATTATGTGGGCGGCGCAAGCGGCGAGATTGAATAGGGTATGTGCTCGACAACGTAGTCCTCAGTCAATTTCTGGAATTCCGGATCTTCCATCATCGCGCCCATCGCCGCCATGTCCACATCAAATAGGGTCACTAGTGCAGTCACATCATCTGCCTTACCGACTAGAGTTCTCCCCTCGTCACAAATCCTAGAACGGTTCTCCGCGTCATTGACAAAAAGTTCATGCCACGCCTCGTATGAGGATTTCAATTTCACGATAATATGAATATCCATTGCTCACTCTAATTTTTGGTTGAGAAGAAAAGTATTTTAAACACCAGTGGTGACAATAAAAAGACAAGATTCTGATCTTTTGTCGATCAGGTTCTTATCCATTAATTGAAGGGGCGCGAGCCTCCAAACGTGTTGGAAAGTCTATTCTAGGAACGGAGCACAGACCATGAGTTTGAAATTTATCGCAGTGGCCCTGAACATCCTGCTTCTGATTATGTTCGGATCATACTTCTTAGGGCATGGATTGCCGAATAGCGCAATCCTATGGACCTCCGCGACGCTCTGGTTGGTCGGACCTCTAGTGAACCTACTCTATATCCGAAAGACCACTTAGTTAGATCTGCGAGTTAAGCCGCAAAAAACCCTCGTTTTTATAGGGGCAACGAGCATCGACAGAGGATGACAATAAGAAAGGATATAGCAGGTGGCTGTCGCTTCATTCCGGAATTTTATTAGAAACTCTACATAGGTTCACAGTTTCAAATGCTCTACTTCTCTTCCCGCGCACTCATCTACACTGTTTTTTTTCTAAAAAATTCAAAAGAACGGGGGTTAAGAAATTAAAGAACTTAGTGTAAAACGGTGGGGCCTACTAAAGTTATTTATGAGGAATTTCACAGATGCTTAGAATGGTTGGAAACTTTATATGGTTTATTCTGGCGGGGTTTTGGTTAGGTCTGACCTGGTGGATATTAGGTGTGTTGATGTTTGTCTTTATCGTCACTATCCCGTGGGGTAAAGCGGCATTTGTTTTAGGCCAATTTTCATTCCTCCCATTTGGTCGAACTGTTATCAAACGATCTGAACTTTCTGGCGAAAAGGATATTGGCACCGGGGCCCTGGGATTGATCGGGAACGTCATTTGGTTCCTGCTCGCAGGTATCTGGTTAGCAATAGTAAATATCTTTTACGGCGTCTTATGTTTCATCACTATTATTGGAATTCCGTTTGGTGTCCAATGCTTCAAGTTAGCGGGAGCATCGCTTTTCCCGATAGGAAAAACAGTGGTCACTAACGCAGTTGCTGAGGCAGCAATTAAAGCAAACGCAGAGAAAGTCGTTGAGGACGCTAGATCTGATAAGTAATTTGTAGGGTCTCAAGTACCGGCTTGAGTTATAGAAAAACAAGGAGTGCCAATCTCAGATAGTGGGAATTTGGATATCCCGAAACCGCAAAAAAACATCGTCCAAACAGTAAATTTACGAAGAAATAATTAAATGAAAATATTGTTTATATTTGGATTGATAATTTTGGGTTTTTTATTTTACCCCCAAATTAATGAAGATACGGGTTCGTCTTGTTCAGCCTTGGAAAGAAAAGCCGTTCGATTAATAACACAAAACAAAGAAGGCTCCGCGTTTGCCGCTTTGATACTTCAAGGCATTCTAAAAGGTGCATTTGCGCAGGAGTTAATAAAATCCAGTTATCCAAATTTACCCCCTATTGTGGGGTGTTCTATATTCTACTATCAAGTCATGTTGAATCCAGAAACTGCGCAAAAACTAAAGACATTCAGGTTGGGGAATTGACCCCAGCAAACAAACAGTTGTTTTAAATTACGACCTCGAAACCCTCGAATTCTGGATGCCCTAGATATACATCGCTATGTTCACCTGCGCCCTTATGCGCTTGACGGAACGCATCCGACTTAGTCCAATTTAAGAAATCGTCCTTTGAGTCCCATGTACTATGAGATGCATAGAGGGTATGGGTCTCCTCTTTTATACCTTTTACCAAGTGAAACTTTTGAAAACCCGGGACGCCCTCTAAATGAGAGTTGCGCCCCTTCCATATTTGCTCGAAATCGTTTTTACGTCCCAGGGCGATTTTAAATCGGTTCATCGCTATATACATTTTTACTAGTCCAATTTTATTATTTAAGGGGTATGTCGCTCAACTGAAGCAATAAAGACATTGTAAGTTCTCAATCACTCGCAATTACTCCGTTTTTAAGACACATTTCATGACGGTTTCCGTCCTTCCTAGGGATGCGGGGGGTGAGTTGGAATGCGGATTTTGAAGAAAATCCGGAAACGTGTATTGTTTATACTCAGACACAATTTTATCAAACATTTGACAGGATCGGTCCAATGAGAGGAAGCACATATTCATTCATTATAGGGATGATAGTAGGCGGAGCATTAGTCCATTTATTTTCCTAAATGGGGTCCCCCCGCAATATCCCACAACACTAGTTGAAGCCGGGTAACTTAATTGGCAGATACGGAATGTTTTTAAAACGGGAACTCCTTTTTTCCTGAACCATTGCCGAATATTTGTTTTCATAATCTGCAGTCGTTCTCGTAGGCCTTGACGAGTCATTACGGTCGCCGCTCCCTCAATGTCACGCCCCACGGTTTCCTTCATTTTACCCCAAAAGGCAGGTGGTTTTTTACCATGGGTAGTCCTTCTTCCTTGGATCATTTCAAACCAAACAAAGCCCAAACGACAATTCTCTTCTCGCCGAACTCGGTTTTCAAAACATAAATTATCGGCCTCACTTTCATTATGAAAATACTATTCACAGCGCTAGTAATAATTCTCTCAAGCGGCGTGGCGGATTCTGTGTCCTCCGCTTCACAGAGTTCGCAGGTTCATCTGCGATTATTAGATCGCCTCGATCGTCCTGAAGATGGGTATTGCGTTGACATATTAGGAACTCATGGAAACATGCGGACCGACGTGCCCCTATTTGCGCACAACTGCAAGCCCACATTAACGAGCGATAGCGCTGTTGTGTTTACATCTGACGGTTTTATTAGGTTTCCGGCGGTCGACCGTTGCTTGACTGTAGCTGGGGTCAATTCCACCGCATTACCGGGTGCGTCGATACTCCTGCGCAAATGTAATGAATCGGTACCTTTTTTCGAAACACTTTTGCTCCAGCGCTTCAACCATCAAAGGAACGGGAGTTTATTAATTTCCGGGTCAAACCTCTGCCTTACCGTTGGTGCGAAATCGGCTCCGACTTACTCGCCTTTCCACCGTTGGCGCACGCTCTTTGTCGCCGATTGCTCGACAGTAAAGCCTAACCTATCTCAATGGGAATTTGTCGTTCCTGACCAATGAACAACGCTCTTTCCGTTGTTCTTCCATATAGCTTCTTCTCGTTTAGCAAAGGAACGTGGATTTTTCAGGTTTATTCTATTTTATTAACTTTAATTTCATCAAAATCGATCACAGAGGTCTCAATAGGTTCATATTTGTTACCTGGCCTATAAATCCCGATTTTTATATGTGGTTGCCCACAATACATTGGCATAAATGGAATTTCCTTAAAAATTATTTGATTATTTAAATAAACATTAATAATTTTTTTTCCGCCATTATAGATGATTTTAAATTCACTCCATTTATTCTTTATTTTTTCGAGATTTATATCACTATAATATTTGGAATGATGAATTAAATTCCTTTTTGCATCTAACCTTAATCTCTTAAAATGGAATTTTAACATCGTAGTCGGACCTGTTCGACAACTAGGTACAGATTGATGTATTTGGAAGAAAGTTTCTCTGCTTCCTTTAAATCCCTCTAAAAATCGGACTTTGAAATTAATTTCATAGGTTGAATTGGCATCCAAGAAACCTCTCTGTTTTAACTCGGCTCTTTCCCAATATGGCGCACTATGCCTTGGTTTTCGATCAGAAGAGCAACCACCTATTTGAAATTCTTTTAATTGGAATCGTAGAAACTTGTTTTCGTTTTCTTTAACCGTTTTTATTGTATTCGTGGATAACGCACAATTTGAGTAAAATTCTACATTCCAATCTTTATCAACTCCTGCAATATGCGCAGTTGTTTGACAAGCGGTCAAAATAATAGGTGTTAAAATAATAAAACCAAAAATTTTCATTTATCGAAGTCATTCATTTCATATATTTTTTAAAAAATTCTACGGTTCTTTTATGTGAATCTCTATCCACTTCCTCGTTATATTCCCATCTTGGGCTATTTTTCCTATCCCACGCATGATCTGCGTCTGAATAAACATGGGTCTCCATTTTTCCTCCCCGTTCTTTCACTTCGTCCCACGCTTCTTCAACAAATTTAATCCGTTGAGTACCGTCCTCTTCGCCATGTAGTGACAATATCGGAGAACTGGATTTCGAAAAATATTTCATCGGGTAGGGGTTTGTGATTTCTCTACCGAAGTTCGCTTTCCAAACTCCATAATGAGATACGCCAGCACTAACCTTTGACTGTCCTGTTAAGTAACCCACCCAAAATCCCCCATTAGAAAATCCGACAGCAAAAACATTCTTTCTATTTATTTTGGTGTCATTTTTCATGAGGTCGACAACCTCTGCTAGTTCTTTCTCAATATTTTCGCGATAAGTGCTGAACGTCTCCATTCTCGTTTTTGGAGTCAGACCGTGTCGTTTAAAAAAATCAGGGGCATAAACGGCAAATCCGTCATCAACATATCGTTGAATGAGGTGTTTTACTGTTTTAAATCCCCCACTGGTATGTAACGCAATGACTGCAGGAAACGGACCAGAACCATCTGGGTAATATTTTTCATGATAAATTTGTTCTGCCTGTGAGTTGCTAGAAAATATGAAAAGAGCGCTTAAACCAAATATAGTTTTGCAGAAATTTCTCATCCGCTTCCTTCTCGGCGTGGTAGGACGGAAATGTGTCGCGATAAAATAAACAAATACTCTGTATATCGCTGAAGCAACGCAATCGTCAGGCAGAGTGTGGCGGTCAGTTTTCTCATATTGAAATTGTGTCAGGTGTTTCTACACTGGTAAACCGCAGAATTAGACCCACTCGACAGAACACCTGATCCTCTTTTTCTTGAGGATCGAGAAGACATGCGCGTTGAAGAACTTCTTCTCTCTAACAGTCTTATACCCATTCTCGTTTAACCACTGCGCGATCTTTCGATACCCCATTCCTTCGTCATGAAGTCTCTGGATCAGGTCATGCAGTTCCGATTGATAGTCGGAATATGGAGGGGGGTTGGAGAGTCTTGCGGAGGTAAGTGTCGCAGTGAAACAGAGGTAATATTCAACGTCAGAACCCGTACGTTGGAAACTACTCCACGGTGATGGGTATCGCTATCTTGCGGGGTTGATCGCCTCGGTCACTCCAAGAAGTACGGCAATCGTTAGGCAGATGGTGGCGGTCAGGTTTCTCATACGGAAATTCTGACAGAGAATATTCGGAATGGGTAGAGAGAATGGGGAGTGGGTGGAGGTCTACTCAGTACCCTTTGTATTTCTTACG
>JAYYZV010000146.1:0-22020 GCA_036339975.1 Pseudomonadota bacterium
GCTTTGTCTATCACTACGCCTTCGCGATGCTGATCGGGGTGGCCGGGATAGTGACGTGGTATCTACTTACCCGGCCGGGGAGTTGATCGTTGTCCTATAACTGGCCCATCCTTTCACTGGTTACGTTCCTGCCAACCATAGGTGCGCTCGCGATCCTGCTGATCCGTGGTGACGAGAAAATTGTCGCCCGGAACGCCCGTGCCACTGCGATGTGGACCTCGATCGCAACATTTATAGTGTCGATCTTTCTGTGGGTCGGTTTCGACAATTCGACTGCTGATTTTCAGTTCGTTGAGAACGTCGAGTGGATTCCGTCCTTTGGGATCAGCTATCACATGGGCGTTGACGGGATCTCCGTCTTCTTCGTCTTATTGTCGACGTTCCTGACGCCGCTCTGCATCTTGGCAAGCTGGGAAGCTATAAAGAACCGGGTCAAGGAATACATGATCGCGTTCCTGGTGCTGGAAACACTGATGATCGGTATGTTCTGCGCGCTTGACGTCGTGCTGTTCTACATATTCTTCGAAGCGGTGCTCATCCCGATGTTCCTTATTATCGGGATCTGGGGAGGTGTTCGCCGAGTCTATGCCGCCTTCAAATTCTTTCTGTACACGCTGACCGGTTCGGTCCTAATGCTGGTCGCCATTCTCGTGATCTATTTCGAGACCGAGACGACGGATATTTCGGCGCTTCTCGATACCATGATCGATCCGCGGATGCAGTTATGGCTATGGCTGGCGTTCTTTGCGAGTTTCGCCGTGAAGGTGCCGATGTGGCCGGTCCACACCTGGCTGCCGGATGCACACGTGGAGGCTCCAACTGCGGGTTCTGTGATTCTAGCCGGGGTCCTGTTGAAAATGGGCGCATACGGTTTCTTGCGGTTCTCGGTCCCGATGCTACCTTACGCCACGGAATACTTTACGCCACTGATCTATACGCTGTCGATTGTTGCCGTAATTTACACGTCATTGGTCGCGCTCGCGCAAGAAGACATGAAGAAATTGATCGCCTATTCGTCGGTGGCGCATATGGGCTTCGTTACCATCGGTATCTTCACGTTGACCCATCAGGGCGTGCAGGGTGCGGTGGTGCAAATGATCAGTCACGGCTTCGTGTCGGGCGCGCTATTCCTTTGTGTTGGGGTTATTTACGACCGTATACATACCCGCGAGATTGCGCGATACGGCGGGCTGGTTGAACGAATGCCCAAATACGCCCTTGTCTTCATGGTTTTCATGCTAGCATCTGTCGGCTTGCCAGGGACCAGCGGCTTCGTCGGTGAGTTCTTGATCCTGGTCGGTGCGTTTGAAGTCAATACCTGGGTCGCGGCGCTGGCTACGACCGGTATTATTCTGGGCGCAGCCTACATGTTGTATCTGTATCGCCGGGTGATCTTCGGTAAGCTCGAGAAAGAGGATCTCAAATCCATCCTCGATCTCAATACACGAGAAATTGCGATCTTTGTACCGCTGATCGTTGTGACGATCTGGATGGGCGTTTGGCCGGCGCCTTTCCTTGATGTGATGGATGCCTCGATTGCGAATCTGATTGAACAGCACAAGGTGGCCATTAACGCGCTGCAAACACTATCCGTGGCGGGGAACTAGACCAATATGACCGATATGGCGCCCATGGCTGATATTTACCCGGTATTGCCGGAACTTTGTCTGGCAGTGATGGCGATGGCATTACTGCTGTACGGTGTATTCCGCGGCGACAAGTCAACCAGCAGCTGTTCTTGGTTGGCCGTTCTCGCGCTGCTCGCGACCGGCGTAATCATGTCGCTGCTACCGGAAAGCGCGGGATCGGCGTTTGGCGGACAGTTCATCGTCGATCAGTTTGCACGGTTCATGAAAGGCCTGGTTCTGATGGGTTCTGGCCTAGCGGTTATCATGTCGATGAACTACAACGCCCACGAAGATATAGCGCGTTTTGAATTTCCAGTGCTGATCCTGTTTGCGAGCCTTGGCATGCTCCTGATGGTGTCGGCAAACGATCTGATTTCGTTGTATGTTGGTCTGGAGTTGCAAAGCCTCGCACTTTATGTGATTGCCGCATTCCGGCGCGATTCTATGAAATCCTCTGAAGCGGGTCTAAAGTATTTTGTACTTGGCGCGCTGTCTTCCGGCATGCTGCTTTACGGCGCATCGATGATATACGGTTTCGCGGGCACGACGAGGTTCGATGCGCTGGCGGGCCTTTTTACCGGGCCGGACGCAGATCCCGGGGTTGGCGTGACCGTCGGTCTAGTATTCCTGCTGGCGGGACTGGCGTTCAAGGTTTCGGCCGTGCCATTTCACATGTGGACGCCGGACGTCTATGAAGGCGCACCGACGCCAGTAACCGCCTTTTTTGCCGTCGCCCCTAAAATTGCCGCGATAGCGCTGCTTGTCCGCACCATGATCGGACCGTTCGGCGAGCTGTTCGATCAGTGGCAGCAGATAATCGTCTTTATCTCCATCGCGTCGATGCTTCTCGGTGCTCTGGCGGCCATATGGCAGAAAAACATCAAGCGTCTGCTGGCTTATAGCTCGATTGGCCATGTTGGATATGCGCTGGTTGGTCTTGCCGCCGGTTCGGAAGAGGGTATTCGCGGGATCGGCGTGTACATGTCGATCTATCTAGTTATGAATGTTGGTACATTCTGCTGCATTCTGTCGATGCGCCGTCAGGGCGTGCTTGCTGAAGGCATTAACGAACTTTCTGGACTCGCGCGGAACCACCCATTGATGGCGGCTTCTTTGGCGATTTTTATGTTCTCGATGGCGGGTATTCCGCCTCTGGCGGGTTTCTTCGGAAAACTCTACGTCTTCATGGCCGCAGTTGACGAAGGTTTATATCTCCTTGCCATTATTGGAGTTCTTACCAGCGTAGTAGGTGCATTCTATTACCTTCGGATCATTAAGATCATGTATTTTGATGAACCGGCGGAGGCATTTGACCGCACTGAAGGGCGTGAAATTACCATGATTATGACAATCGCGGGGGCGATTACGCTGCTGTTCTTTGTCTTCCCATCCCCGATTATCGAAGGAGCCGGGCAGGCTGCGGCAGCAATGTTCGGAGCGGGGTAATCGCGGTTGTCGGAAGTGTTCGATGGCCCGTCCCTTCCCAAGGGTTACGATCTCCAAATATTTGATCAATTGGACAGCACCAACGCCGAAGCGTTGCGCCGCGGGTGTGCAGATGGTTTGGTAATCGTTAGCAATAGCCAGACAGCAGGGCGGGGTCGCCAGCAGAGGGTCTGGCAGTCGCCGCCCGGAAACCTTTATGCGACCATCTGCGTTCAACCGCTAAATCTTCGTCACGCTGGCCAACTGGCATTCGTGGCTGCACTGGCGGTGCTAGATACCGTGTCGGATTTGGCGCCGAACGAAGAATTCGCGCTTAAATGGCCAAACGACATACTGTGCGGTGAGCGCAAAATGTCCGGAATTCTGATAGAATCGAGTCCGAATGGTGGTTTCGCGGTTGGTGTCGGAATAAATTTATTGCATGCGCCGGTCGATGAAGAAGTCCGATTGCCTGCCACGAGCCTGAAGATCGTATCGGGCCTGGAAACATCGGCAGAAATGTGCATAGAGCCTCTCTGCTGGCACTTCGACCGGTGGTATCGACACTGGCAGACAGACGGCTTCGAGCTGCTGAGGGTCAAGTGGCTTGCGTCGGCGCACGGGATCGGCGATACCATCGCCGCATCCACGAGTAGTGGGCAAGTGGAAGGCCTTTTTGAGGGGCTGGACGATGAAGGCGTGCTGATCCTCAGGGATGCGGGTGGTAATCGCCATGCGATTGCCGCCGGGGACGTATTTTTCCTCAACGGACTGACCGAATGCTGCTGACCATCGATTCCGGAAACACCAATATTGTGTTCGCGCTGTACGAGGGGGATGTGAAACAGCGTGGTGTGTGGCGCCGTGCTAACGACAACCGGCAGACGGCAGATGAATACGGTGTTTGGTTGTTACAACTGATGGCCCTTGCCAAGCTGCACCCTGACGACGTCGATGCGGCTATCATCGCGACGGTGGTGCCGGATACGCTATTCAGTCTCAAGGGGCTTTGCCGCAACTATTTTGACGTCGAGCCTCTGATTATCGGTGATCCAGACGTTGTGCTCGGCATTGAGGCGTTGGTCGATACCCCTGAAGCGGTTGGTGCAGACAGGCTAGTAAATGCGGTTGCGGCGCACGAGGAGTATGGCGGGCCGTTGATTGTTCTTGATTTCGGAACGGCAACTACCTTCGACGTCATCAATGACGACGGTAACTATGTTGGCGGCGTCATTGCGCCGGGTATCAACCTGTCGATCGAGGCGCTTCACCGGGCAGCGGCCATGTTGCCCAAAGTTTCGGTCGAACGTCCAAAGTCAGTGATCGGAAAGGGCACTACGCCAGCGATGCAGTCGGGTATCTACTGGGGATATGTCGGTCTTATCGAGGGACTTGTGGCACGCATTCGCGATGAATACGGTGAAGAGTTGGGTGTGGTCGCGACCGGCGGGTTGGCGCCGATGTTTGAACCTGCGACCGAAGCCATAGGGACGGTCGATCGAAATCTAACACTCCGTGGTTTAGCGAGCATTTATACCCGGAACGTCACCGGATGAGCACAGACGAATTGTTGTTTGTCCCGCTTGGCGGCGCGGGGGAGATCGGTATGAACATGAGCCTCTACGGCTATGACGGCCGTTGGCTAATGATCGACATGGGTATCGCGTTCGGCGACGAAACCACACCCGGTATCGATGTCATGACGCCCGATCCCGCGTTTGTGCTAGGCCAACTGGACAGGTTGTCAGGGCTGGTGGTCACGCATGCGCATGAAGACCATCTCGGCGCTATCCCGTATCTGTGGCGGAAAATTCGCTGTCCGATCTACGCGACGCCGTTCGCCTGTGGGTTGCTACGTCGCAAACTAGAGGACAGTAACCTAATTGATCAGGTGGACCTGACCGAGATACCTGTCGCTGGCAGGATGGATATTGGGCCTTTTGCGGTCGATCTTGTGCCGGCGGCCCATTCAGTGCCGGAAGCCAATATTCTTGCTATCCGCACCGGGGCGGGGACTATCGTGCATGCCACGGACTGGAAAATTGACCCAGAACCCTTAATCGGGCGCGTGACCGATGAAGATGCATTGCGCCGACTGGGCGATGAGGGCGTGCTGGCGCTCGTATGTGACTCCACCAATGTATTCGTGGATGGCGAGGCCGGTTCGGAAGCGGAGTTGCGCAAAAGCCTAATCGAGATTATCGGGAAGTGTCTTGGCCGGGTCGCTGTGGCGAGTTTTGCCAGTAATGTTGCCCGGGTAGCGACTATCAACATAGCTGCGTTGGAAACGGGCCGCCACCCTACTTTGGTCGGTCGGTCGTTGTGGCGGAGTGTCGATATCGCGCAGGAATGCGGCTATCTGAGCGAGATTGAACCTTTTGTGCCGGAGAGAGAAATAGGCTTTATTCCCCCAGAAAAGGTGCTGATGGGTGTTACCGGTTCGCAAGGCGAACCCCGGTCCGCGTTGGCGCGGATCGCTTCAGGGTCCCATCCGAACGTGTCGTTTGAAGCGGGTGACACCGTAATTTTCTCGTCGCGGGAAATTCCTGGTAATGAGGTCGCGATTGGCAAGATCCAGAACCAGCTTGCCCGGCTCGGCGTTAGTGTCATCACTGAGCAGGACGGGTTTGTGCATGTGTCAGGTCACCCGGGCCGGCAGGAGATAATGCATATGTATCGGTGGATTCGTCCGCAGATCTTGGTGCCGATCCATGGAGAATTGCGGCATCTGCAAGAACATAAGCGCTTGGCGGATAAATGCCAGATCCCGCATACTCAGATTGCCGAAAATGGCACAATGATTACCCTGTCGAACGCCGGAGCGGACGTAGTTGACCATGTAACTACCGGACGTCTGGCTGTCGACGGTCGTCGGCTGGTCCCAATTAACGGTACAGTGATCCGCGAACGGAACCGAATCCGTTATAGCGGCGCAGCAGTTGCGACGGTCGTCATGGACGGGAAGGGCAATTTGATGGGCTATCCGCAGTTGACGGTACAGGGGGTGCTCGACGAGGACGCCGAAGGCGAAACTTGGAAAGACGCCGTCGATGCGGTGGTTGCTGCAGTCAACGACCTTAAAAGGTCGGAAAGGAGAGACGACGATGCTGTCGCCGAAGCTGCTCGTATTGCTGTCCGGAGGGCTTTGCGCGAAAGTATTGGTAAGCGACCGGTCACGGATGTTCATGTGGTGAGGATATAGAAAGTGAGTTGGTTTTCAGCGATTCTAGTTTATGTGGTGGTGTGGTGGCTTGTGTTTTTTATAAGCCTACCGTTCGGTGCGCGTTCCTATCACGAAGCGGGTGAAGATGTCGAAAAAGGCAATGTTTCAAGTGCACCCATTAAGCCCAGACTGTGGCTAAAGGTCGGCGTAACAACCGTGGTATCTGCGATACTGACGGTGATCGCCTATTTTCTTATCGATAGCGGTGCGGTGAGTTTCCGATCCGGATGAAGGCAGCGTTTGGGCTAAACCGCCAACTGTGCTCCGGATCCTTCAAACCAGACTTCGTCGCAGTTAGCGCCTAGGCCGCCCCGGTCAACCACTAGGAAATCGTGGTTGTGCTCTAGAACCAGCAACGGATGATGCCACACACCGACATGATAATTTACGCCCTGATCCCCCCGGGCACGGAAGGCGCGGAGTTTGCTCGGGTCTGGAGCGTCTTCCGGTGGAGCGACGACGACTAGCCAGCAGGCATTTCGCAAAGGAATAAATGCTTGCGAACCGAGCGGATGGCGTTCGACCATGAGTATATTTATTGGTTGCGGTCGCGGCTGGCCGCGGAAAATGTTGATAAGGGGATGTCCGCCTCTGGATGCCAGGTCCACTCTGGCGAGGTCGTGAAATCGTTCGGTGGTACCTTCGTTGATCTTAATCCGCTGAGCACCGTCGGTTTGGATTACGTCACCGAACGGCGCAAACGCCTCACGCGTTAGAGGCGCGGGAAACAACTGAAGCGTTTCCATAACTAGCCGGCTTCTACGACAGGACCAAATACACGGATCCGGCTTACGCCGCCATCCGGGAAGATATTGAGTCGGATATGGGTAATCGGCGCAACACTCCCATCGATAACCGTGCTGTCAAAGATGTGGATATGGTCCATCTGCAAATTCTGTTCCGGTATCATAGTCTCCCAGTCCCTGCAGGCATCGAGGATATCGGCATCGCTCGTAGCCGGTGGCAGGTTGGCGGCCAGGATGCTGCATCGTTCTGGGTAGTTCCCTTTAAAATGCGCCGTGTCGACTTCGATCTTTTTTGCTATTCCTGCCGCACCTAGCGCGATGACGATCCAGTCGTTTCCCGGTGTCCGCCGCCGGCGGGTTTCCCAGCCGTCACCCATATTCTGTCCCCTTCCGGATGTCAGAATTACCCAGGGGTCGCCGTAATGGGCATCGTTGTAGCCGACGACGCGGCCGCCATTGACAATTGCCGACAACTCATGATGACCATCCGGGTCCGGGCGGTCCCACTCGGGGACAGGATTTCCCCACACCCGGAACCGCGCAATACCACCATCAGGATATATGTTGAGCCGGATATAGTTGTAGGGACTGTCGTCGTTAATTTTGAATGCGTTAGGTGAATCTGGGTCAAGATCTGATTCAGGCAAGAGTTCCACCCATTGGGTGTTTCTGTCCGGGGCGCCATACGTCAGCGCCGCCTCCACCCTAGCCCTCGGCGGGTGATTGCCAGTAAAGAAACGCGTGTTCAGATTCAAACCGGCGATAATCCCTTTGGTGCCAAGTTGAAGGATACAGTGATCGTTCCCGCCTCCGCGCCGGCGCCGGGTTTCCCATCCATCCATCCATTTGCCGTGTTCATCGTACCGGTCGGGATAAAAGACTGGTGAAGTATCTTCTAGCATACGTGTCCGCGGGGCAAAGAATTCGTCAGACACGTCGGTTACTTTTGCGCCGAGACGCGGCGAGGCCAGGTTGACTGCGCCGGCTTCGGTTGCGAAATCTGGCTTTGTTTCTTCCGACCGAATGATCAGGGATGGATCGCTCATTAATGCTCTTCCTGAAAAATAGATTCGAGGCGTAAAAGGGCAATTTGGTGCACCTGTTTTAATGCTTCTGTAAACTCGGAATCGGCATCGTTGGACACCCGACTTCTGAAGTTCTGGAGAATTTCCTGTCGGTTACGTCCGCGCACCGCAAGGATATAGGGAAACCCAAACGCGTTTTTGTACTCGCCGTTCAGACACTGGAACTCGTCAAATTCTTCTGCCGTGCATTGATCTAGGTTTGCGCTAGCCTGTTCGGCTGTGGATTCCGGTGTCAGTGCGCCGGTAATGGCCAGTTTCCCGGCAAGATCTGGATGTGCCCGCAGCAGTGTGAGCTGTTTTTTGCGGTTTGCATTGTCCACCACATCACGCAGTGCGTTGTGCAGACCGGCAATGGTATCGTGAGCTCCATTCAGGCCAGCGGCAAACACCTCTTCGGCGACCCAGGAAGAGTGTTCGTACACACCCCCGAAGGTATCCACAAACGCGTTCTGCTCCATATGGCTGGCCTTCAGCGTGCGGTTCTCGTTGCCGGGTTCCGTCATGTGGTAGCCCTTTTTGCACAAGGAAAATTTTCGTGCCAATGGCGGGCGATATCTATGCGACGGCAGAACCAGACATGGTCATGGTCGCGCGCATAGTTGACAAACCGCTTCAGGGCCGCGAAGCGGCCCGGGCGACCGGCGAGGCGACAGTGGAGACCGACCGACATCATCTTTGGCGCTTCTGAACCTTCGTCGTAAAGCGTATCGAAGGTGTCCTTCAGATAAGCATAAAACTGATTGCCCGAATTAAAACCCTGGGCGGTGGCGAAGCGCATATCGTTGGCGTCGAGCGTGTAGGGGACCACAAGATGCGGCTTGCCGGCTTCCTCCGTCCAGAAGGGCAACTCATCATTATATTCGTCCGCGTCATAAAGGAAACCGCCTTCCTCTGTAACAAGGCGCCGTGTGTTGGGACTTGTTCGGCCGGTATACCACCCAAGCGGACGTTCGCCACAGATACGGGTATGGATATTGATTGCATTTTGCAGGTGTTGGCGCTCAATGTCTTCTGGCACGTACTGATAGTCAATCCAGCGCCAGCCGTGGCTGCACATTTCGTGCCCGGCTTTCATGGCAGCCTCCGCTACGGCCGGGTTGCGTTCTAGCGCCATGGCAACGGCGAAGAATGTGACCGGGATCTCGTAGTCGCCGAATAGCCGCATAAGCCTCCATACGCCAACACGGCTGCCGTATTCGTATAGGGATTCCATGCTCATGTGACGCACGCCTTCGCGGGCGTCAGCGCCGATGATCTCTGACAGAAAAGCTTCGGATGCTTTGTCACCATGCAGGATATTGTTTTCGGCTCCCTCTTCGTAATTGATTACGAACTGTACGGCGATCCGTGCGCCGCCTGGCCAGTTTGGGTGGGGTGGGGTCGGGCCATAGCCGGCCATGTTGCGGGGATAGGGGAGGGGCATTGGTTTGTGTCCTTATTCCGCTACGACGACCTCGGCAAATACCGCTTGCAGATTGTTTAACTCTTCGGGAACACCGAGCATCAGGCGGCGTTCGCAGGCTGTCAGATGAGCTTGCATGATATCTTGGCTTTCCCGAATGTTGCCATTTGCTATGGCGACAACAAGCCGGTCGTGATCGTTGTCGTCGCACATACCGTGGCCGACGGGCACATAACGGGCGATGGCGAGTGACGTCTGCGCTACCAGTTGTCGCAGCAATTCCCGCAACGGACGATTACCCGCGATATCAGCAAGCTTTAGATGAAAATCTCCTGATAGGCGGATAGCGCCACTTGTTTGGCCAGCTTGGATGCAGGCCTGTTCACGGGTTGCAATACTGGTTAATGCCTCGGCATCTTCGGGAGAACAATTCCGAGCAGCTTTTTCAACGATGCCCTCTTCTAGAAGGCGACGGGCATCGAAAATTTCCCGTACTTCGTCGGGATCCGGTGCGGCAATTACCGAGCCACGATTGGGGCGGTGTTGAACAACCTTATCGAGCGAGAGGCGCAGAAGTACTTTGCGAATTATGGTTCGGCTCACGCCGAAAACGTCGCACAAATCTTTTTCTGTCAGCTTGGTATCCGGTAATAGGCGTTGCTCTAGAATAGCGTCGAACACCTGATCGTATATCCAGCCTTCGGTGGGTTTTTTATTCCGTTTCAAAATTGTCACCATCAGTCCAAAAAAGATATAATTGTATACAATAATAGACTCAACAAAAATTCTTCTTTGCTCAATTGAATTTAATGAATTCCAATTATTAAGCCTCCTTTTTGATGACAAAAAAGCTATAATACTGGGATATATAGCTTCTGAAAGGATGCTCTTTTCAAAATATCCAATCTCGTCTTGCACACCCTTTCGGCCAGATGTAGGCTTAGTTTTAGAATACAGAGAAACGTATAGAATTTCGATCGGATACAATTTTACGGGGGCATCCCGATGGGACGTCTGACCACCCATATTATAGATACAGCTAGCGGCTGTCCGGCATCCGGGGTGAAGATTGATTTATTTTCGGTCGGTGATGACGGCGCGCTCACCAACGTAACATCAGTGATTACGAACCACGATGGACGGGTTGACGGCCCGGTGGTTGAAGGTGACGCTTTCCAAGCGGGCTTGTATGAACTCCATTTTCATGTCGGCGAATATTTTAGCCGGGCATCTACTGCAGAAGGTCCTTATTTTCTAGACGTGGTGCCAGTAAGGTTTGGTATTTCCGCAGTGGATGAACATTATCACGTTCCATTGCTTATTTCCCCGTTTGGCTATTCCACCTATCGGGGCAGCTGACGAGGGATGCTTGATGTCGCCTTTGCCGACTGGCTTAACCTCGGTTTTAGATGGCTTCACGTCATTGCCGGCATTTCTTGGATTGGAACGTCTTTTTATTTCATTTTTCTTGACCTTAGCCTGCGCAAGCACGCGAACCTGCCAGACGGTGTAGGTGGTGAAGCGTGGAACGTGCACGGCGGCGGTTTTTACCTCATGCGGAAGTATACCGTGGCTCCGGCAGAATTGCCCAGAGAGCTGCACTGGTTCAAATACGAGGCATATTTCACTTGGCTGTCGGGTTTTGCCCTTTTGGCCGTGATCTATTATTGGGGTGCAGAAAGCTACCTGATAGACAAGAATGTTCTCAATCTGGAGACGTGGGAAGCGATCCTGATCAGCGTGGGCTTTTTTGCAGGTGGGTGGGTTATCTATGACTTACTATGCCGCTCACCATTTTCGTCACATGAAACTCTTCTGTCGGCGGCGGTATTTATCCTTATCGCTTTTTCGGCCTATTTTTTAACTCATCTGTTCAGTGGTCGTGCGGCATTCGTCCACGTTGGCGCTATGGTTGGAACAATAATGGTTGGGAATGTGTTTTTCATAATTATTCCCAACCAGAAAAAGATCGTGAAGTCCCTGCTGGCGGGCAATGAGCCTGATCCTCGTCTTGGCGCTATGGGTAAACATCGGTCTACCCACAACAACTATCTAACCCTACCGGTTATACTGATGATGATCAGCCAGCATTATCCGATGCTGTACGATAACGACAACAGCTGGCTGGTGGTCACGCTGATTCTTCTGGTCGGAGCCTCAATCCGACATTTTTTCAATCTGATGCACACAGGCCGGCCGATTAGTAGTCTCCGCTGGCAATGGCCCACTGCGGCTGTTCTCATGGCGATACTTGTGGTGTACCTCAGTTGGAAACCTGAGACAGACCCCTACGCAGAGGTGAAAGTGCCGAGTGCAGCGGAGGCGGTTGCCATCTCTCAGGCGCGCTGTGCGTCATGCCATGCGACCAAAACGACTGATCCTGATGTTGAAAAGGCGCCAGGAGGGGTAATGCTTGAGACGACGGCGGATCTTCGCAAACACAGTTCCGGAATTTTGAAACAGTCGGTATTTTCGAAGGCGATGCCGCTTGGCAACAAAACCAAGATGACGGATGCGGAGCGTAAGGCGCTGGGCGCCTGGATCCGGGCAGGCATGCCCGAAGGCGACAAATGATCCGCTTTATTCTAAATGGCGAGGATCACGCGGCGGAGGGCATTTCGCCAACCACCACCATGTTGGAATATATCCGCGGTAATATTGGGTTGATCGGCACCAAGGAAGGCTGCGCGGAAGGCGATTGTGGCGCCTGCACCGTGGTACGTGTATTCGATGGTAGGTTCGAGGCGGTCAATTCTTGCCTGATGCAGATCGGTCAGGCGGACGGCGCAGAAATAATTACCGTCGAAGGGCTTGAAATAATTAACGGTGGAGAGCTTGTCCCGGTGCAGGAAGCGATGGCGCATGGTGATGGCTCCCAATGCGGGTTCTGCACTCCGGGATTTATTGGGGCACTATTTGCGCTCGAACAATCGGATGAGGCGCTCTCCGACGAGATCATTCACGATGCGCTTGCCGGCAATCTGTGCCGCTGTACAGGTTATCGTCCGATCGTCGATGCCGCACGTGAGGCTTGCAATAAAATCGTCGACTACACACCTCGCGTGCCGCCCATAAGGGATAAACTACACGAGACCCCTGACCAGTGTTTTTATGCGCCCGAGACTTTGGAGCAGTTTACGGAACTGCGGGCGGCGCATCCAGACGCGATGCTGCTGTCCGGGGGTACGGATCTTGGCCTACTCGTCAGCAAGGACCGGCAAAGACCGGAAGTCGTCATTCACACGACGCATGTAGCCGAGCTGCAGGAGATCCTGGAAACGGACGATGTAATCGCTTTTGGCGCCGCGGTGAGCTACAGCCGCGCGCTTCCGTACATCGCCCGCTTATATCCGTCTTTCGGTGAAATGGTTCGGCGCATTGGCTCCCGCCAGATTCGCAATGTCGGCACGTTGGGCGGCAATATAGGCAATGCCTCGCCTATCGGCGACACACCCCCGTGTCTGATTGCGCTGGATGCGATCCTCACGCTGGTGTCGGCCGAAGGCGAGCGGGAGATCGCAATTGAGGATTTCTTCCTCGGCTATCGAAAGACTGATCTGGCGCCGGGAGAAGTGATAAAAAATATTCGTATTCCGAAGCTTACCGACGGGCAAGTATTCCGTACCTACAAGGTTTCCAAGCGTTACGATCAGGATATCTCAGCTGTGATAGGCGGTTTCCGGCTGACTCTGGATGGTGAAACAGTAACGGATGCCCGAATTGCGTTTGGCGGCATGTCAGCGACACCCAAACGGGGTGCACAGATGGAAAACGCACTGATCGGCCAGACCTGGTCCGAAGAGCAGGCAATTTCGGCAGGGGTGGCGGTGGGCAAGGATTATGCGCCGATCTCGGATCACAGGGCGACGTCGGGATATCGTTTGCGGGTTGCCGGTAATTTGATGACGCGGCTTTATCGCGATTTAACGGGGGCGAAAGAAACCCTTGAAGTGGTTAAGCTCTAGTGATGGTTGGCAAAGATATTCGCGGTGAGGTGCATACCAATGTCCGCCACGACAGTGCGGTTAAGCATGTTAGCGGCAAGGCGGTTTATATAGACGACTTGCTCGTACCGCCGGGCACGCAGGAAGTTGCACTTGTCCTTAGCCCATATGCGCATGCGAAGATACTCTCTGTCGACAAGGATGAGGCCTTGGCGATGTCTGGCATCCACGGTGTGGTGACGGCAGCCGATATTCCCGGTGTGAACGACATTGCCCCCGTCTTCGAAGACGAGCCCGTATTAGCAGACGGCTTGGTAGAATACGTGGGAATGCCCGTCGCCGCGGTGGCAGCAGATACCTACGATCAGGCATTAGCGGCGGCGAGATCGGTTCGGGTGGAGTACGAGGAACTTACGCCCGTCCTGTCTATCGAAGAAGCATGGGAAAAGGAGCAGTTCACCTACGACCCGTCCAAGATTGTGTTCGGCGACGCCGAAGCGGCCATGGCGGACGCGGCACACAGGGTTCGGGGCGAGGTGAGGTGTGGTGGTCAGGACCATTTTTATTTGGAAAGTCATATCGCGCTGGCGGTGCCGGGCGAAGACCGAGAAATGACGGTCTTTTCCTCGACACAGCACCCCACAGAGGCTCAGCATGGCGTTAGCCATGTGTTGGGCGTACCACAGAACGATGTGACTATCGAGGTGCGTCGCATGGGCGGCGCATTCGGCGGGAAGGAAAGCCAACCGACAATTATTGCGGCGATCGCTGCGCTGCTGGCCGATCAGTGCCGAAGGCCGGTCAAGCTACGTCTCCGTCGCGACGACGATATGATCGCCACCGGCAAGCGGCACGATTTTTTATTTAAATACGAAGTCGGTTTCGATGAAACCGGGCGTATCGAAAGCGCTATAATCGACATGGCTGCACGGTCAGGTAACGTTGCCGATTTGTCCGCTGGCGTGGTGGCCCGTGCGCTTTGTCATGGGAGTAATGCTTATTACATTCCCAACGCCCTATTTCGCGGCTGGCCGTGTAAGACTAATACCGTTTCTAATACGGCATTTCGCGGTTTCGGCGGACCTCAGGGAATGATCGCTATCGAAACCGCAATTGAGCACATTGCCCACAAGCTCCGGAAATCTGTCGAAGAGGTCCGCGGGGTCAACTGGTACGGTACCGAAGACCGCAATGTGACGCCTTATGGTCAGCAGGTTACCGACAACATCATGCCCGAGATTGTCGAACGCCTGTCCCGCGAAATCGATCTTGAGGCTCGTAGAAATGCCATCGAAAAGTTCAACGCTGCTAACGATACGTTGAAGAAGGGTATCGCGCTGATGCCTGTGAAATTTGGTATTTCATTCAATGCGCCGATGCTGAACCAGGCGGGCGCGCTTGTTCACGTTTATACCGATGGCAGCGTGCACCTGAACCACGGGGGTACGGAAATGGGGCAGGGGCTGTTTGTCAAGGTGGCGCAGGTGGTATCGTCGGTGTTCCAGATTGATATTGACCACGTGAAAATCTCAGCAACCCGGACGGACAAAGTACCGAACACCGCGCCTACGGCGGCGTCCGCTGGCTCGGACCTTAATGGCATGGCCGCTTTTAACGCGGCAGATGAAATAAAGGGTCGTATGGCCGGTGTGGCTGCCGAATATTTCGGGGTTTCGGCCGAGGATGTCGAGTTCCGCCAGAATCGGGTTTACGCAGGTAACGAAAGCCTATCCTTCGCGGAAACTGCGCAGATGACTTGGAACCAACGGGTGTCTCTGTCGGCGACGGGCTATTATCGAACGCCAGATATTCACTGGGACTCTGCTACCATGACCGGCAGCCCGTTTTATTATTTTACCTATGGCGCGTCGGTTGCTGAAGTCGCCATCGATACACTTACCGGTGAATCCCGGGTGCTCGCGACGGATATCCTTCAGGATGTCGGTGCTTCTTTGAACCCGGCGATCGATCTTGGTCAGATTGAAGGTGCGTTCGTGCAGGGTATGGGCTGGCTGACATCGGAAGAACTAGTGTGGAACGACAAGGGCGCGCTGATGACCCACGGACCATCGACATATAAAATTCCCGGTAGTCGTGACGTGCCTCCGCATTTTAAGGTTCACATTCTGGAAGATGCGCCGAACCGGGTGCCGACGATATTTCGGTCGAAGGCGGTAGGCGAACCGCCGCTGATGCTGTCGATCAGCGTCTGGCTTGCGCTGCGTGATGCGGTTGCACGGACCGGCGGTTATAAGTTCATGCCTAATCTTGATGCACCGGCTACTCCTGAAGTGATTTTGACGGCGCTTGACGATATCAAACAACGGATAGCAGCCGCATGAGCGACACTCCCCGCCTCGAGCTGATCGGGATAAACAAGTCTTACCCAGGAGTGGTGGCGAACAATAATGTCAGCCTGAAAGTCATGCCCGGAGAAATTCATGCGTTGCTAGGTGAAAACGGCGCTGGAAAATCGACGTTAGTAAAATTCATCTATGGTGTTCAGAGATCGGATTCCGGCCGAATGTTGTGGGAAGGCGAAGAAGTTCGGCTGGCGAACCCCAACGCTGCACGAAAGCTTGGCATATGCATGGTGTTCCAGCATTTCTCCTTGTTTGATGCGATGACAGTTGAGGAAAATATTTCCCTTGGTATTTCTCCGGAACTGACCAAGGGCGATCTGTCCAGTCGAATTCGGGATGTTTCGGCGCAGTATGGACTGCCACTGGATCCAGACCGCTATGTCCATACCCTGTCAGTTGGCGAACGCCAGCGTATCGAAGTGGTTCGCTGCCTTCTCCAGGACCCTACATTGTTGATAATGGATGAACCGACTTCGGTTCTGACGCCTCAGGAGGTGGAAGACCTATTCAAAACCCTCCGTCGTTTATCGGATGAAGGTGTCTCGATCCTCTATATTTCGCATAAGCTCCAAGAAATCAAAATGCTCTGCCACACGGCGACCATTATGCGTATGGGTGAGGTCGTGGCCGAATGCACACCAGCGAATGAAACCGCCCGATCAATGGCGGAACTGATGATGGGTGAAAATCTCATTAACCCTGAAAGGACCGACCGCAAAATCGACGGCGTTACTCGACTGGAAGTCAAAAATCTAACAGCGGTATCCACCCACCAACACGGTACGGATCTTCATAACCTACACATGGAGGTCCGAGCCGGAGAGATACTCGGCATTGCTGGTATAGCCGGTAATGGTCAACGGGAATTAATGGAAATGTTAACGGGTGAGGTTTTAGCGCCGGAAGCGGATGCGATCTCCATCGATGGAAAGTCAGTTGGTCTGCTCGATCCGGTGCAGCGACGCAGTGTTGGCCTCGGTCTAGTACCGGAAGAGCGGCTCGGCTACGGCGCGGTACCTGATATGTCGCTATGGGAAAACGGCGTTCTGTCGGCTGCGACCCGAATGAACCTGTTGAATAACGGGTTTATTCAGGTGGCCGCATCGACTGAATTCGCCGAAGATGTGGTAGAAGAATTTCGCGTCAAGACGCCTGGGGTCAACCATGCGGCAAAAAGCCTGTCCGGCGGTAATTTGCAAAAGTTCATTGTCGGTCGAGAGATTGTGCAAAAACCTGGCGTGATAATCGTTTTGCAGCCGACATGGGGGGTCGATGCTGGGTCAGCGGCGGCTATCCGACAATCCCTCATCGACATGGCGGTAGATGGAGCCGCTGTGCTGGCGGTTTCGCAGGATCTCGAGGAACTGTTCGAAATATCGGACCGGATCGCAGTGATTTGCGCTGGACGAATATCGGAAGCGCGGGCCGCTGCAAGCATAACCGTTGAGGAAATAGGATTGTTGATGGCCGGGGTAGAGCCGGGCGGGGAAATTGCTCATGCTGATTAGGCTTGAACAGCGGCCTGAGGTTTCCAAAATCATGGTTTACGTGTCGCCCTTGATTGCGGTGGTGCTGACAATTCTAACTGCCATGATCATGTTTGGTGCGCTTGGGGTAGATCCATTTAAGGCGATCCAGACGTTTTTCTTTGAACCCCTCTCGACCCTCGATGGCGTTGCAGAACTATTTGTCAAGGCGACACCGCTAGTTCTAATCGGTGTAGGCTTGTCGCTAGGTTTTCAAGCGAATGTCTGGAATATTGGCGCGGAAGGGCAACTTGTGATCGGTGCCCTTACGGGTGGTGGCCTGGCGTTGGCATTTTACAATCAATCGAGTGTTTTCCTCATCCCGGCGATGTGTGTGTGTGGCACAATCGGGGGAATGGCTTGGGCGGCGATCCCGGCCTGGCTGAAGACTCGTTTTAACTGCAATGAAATACTGACTAGTCTGATGCTGAGTTATGTTGGCTTGCTAGTACTAAGCTACCTTGTACATGGGCCTTGGAAAGACCCCGAAGGCATGAACTTCCCAGAATCGCGCCTTTTTCATGATTCCGCGTTGATGCCGATCCTGATCGATGAGACGCGGCTGAATGTGGGCTGGCTAGTTGCGTTGTTGGTTGTTTTACTCGGCTGGATTTTAATTTCGCGACATATTATCGGCTTTCAGATTAAGGTCATCGGGATGGCACCGCTGGCGGGTGCCTTTGCCGGGTTTAAGGAAAAGCGCCTGATCTGGATTACTTTGCTGATTTCCGGTGGGTGCGCTGGTCTGGCGGGCGTCATTGAACTGTCGGGCGCGATCGGGCAGATCGTGCCGTCTATTTCCCCCGGCTACGGATTTACGGCGATAATCGTTGCCTTTTTGGGAAGGTTGCACCCGGTGGGCGTTTTGTTTGCTGGATTGCTGATGGCATTGACCTATCTCGGCGGAGATTCGGCGCAGATAACGATGAACTTGCCAAACGCTGTGACCGGCGTATTTCAAGGTATGCTTTTATTTTTCCTGTTGGCATCCGATGTGCTTATCAAATATCGGGTGCGGGTTGGATCCCCCTCAATTGAGGCGGAGGCCAGAGAATGAGTGCTGACTGGTTGATCCCCGCAATGCTGACGATAATCACCGCGGCAACACCACTGGTATTCGCCGCTGTTGGAGAAGCGGTTGTTGAAAAAGCGGGCGTTCTGAACCTTGGCGTAGAGGGTATGATGATCATGGGTGCCATCGCCGCCTTCGCGACGGCGGTGACAACCGGAAGCGAATTACTGGCCATTCTTGCCGGTGCATCCGCCGGTTTGGTGCTGGCCCTTATTTTTGGGATCTTGACAGTATATTTGCAATCGAATCAGGTCGCGACGGGTCTTGCTTTGACTATATTCGGTCTTGGCTTGAGCGCTCTGATTGGTCATTCGTACGTAGGCAAGACTTTCGTTGGATTGGCGAGGCTCGATATTCCCGGGGTATCCGATATTCCCGTTATCGGTCCTTTGATTTTTGGGCACGATTCTCTCGTTTACCTGTCAGTTTTTAGCGTCGCACTGGTCGCTTGGTTTATGAATAAAACGCGCGTTGGTTTGTTGGTTCGTGCCGTCGGCGAGAACCACGATGCCGCCCATTCCATCGGCTATTCCGTTACGCTGGTCCGCATGGGAGCTATCCTTTTTGGCGGAGCAATGGCAGGGGTGGGGGGGGCGTATCTCTCGGTAGCTTATACACCGCTCTGGGTTGAAAATATGACAGCGGGCCGAGGATGGATCGCTTTGGCACTAGTAGTGTTCGCTTCATGGAAGCCTTGGCGTGCTTTTTTTGGTGCGTATCTTTTTGGCGGCATTACTATTATTCAACTTTATGCACAGGGTATGGGTGTTGACGTTTCCGCCCAGTTTCTTTCGATGCTACCATACTTGGCAACGATCCTAGTATTAGTCGTTATTTCGCGTGACAGTGTAAAAGCGCGACTTAATGCACCAGCGTGTCTTGGAAAGAATTTCCATGTATCTTGTTAGATGGAAAATTATTGCAAACCGATTTCAGCAAAGGAGGAATTAATGCATTTGAAATCAAAACTCGGCGGAGCCGCCGCTGCAGCCGTTATGGCATTCGGGCTATCTACCGCTGCCCAGGCACAAATGAAGGTGGGCTTTGTTTACGTTGGACCGATTGGCGATCATGGCTGGAATTACCAACATCATCAGGGGCTCCTTGCACTTAAAAAAGCGCTCGGTTCTAAGGTTACGACAACTCACGTCGAGAAGGTGGCGGAAAATGCGGATGCCACAAGAGTAATCACCAAGTTGGCAAGCACGGGACACAACCTTATTTTTACGACCTCTTTTGGCTATATGAACCCGACTAACAAGGCCGCCAAACGGTTTCCGAAGGTCACATTTGAACATGCGACGGGGTACAAAAGACTGTCACCCAATGTTTCTACGTATTCCGCACGTTTTTATGAGGGAAGGTATGTTGTCGGCAAGATTGTAGGGAAAATGACGAAAACCAATACGATTGGCTACGTCGCGTCTTTCCCGATCCCGGAAGTTATTCGCGGCATCAACGCCACTTACCTGTCTGCAAAGTCGGTTAACCCTAAAATTAAAATTAAGGTAGTGTGGGTGTCGACATGGTATGACCCTGGCAAGGAAGCTGATGCAGCAAAAACCCTGATCGATCAGGGTGCCGATGTGATCATGCAACATACCGATAGTCCCGCTCCTCTTCAGGTCGCTGAAAAGCGTGGTGTTTATGCCGTGGGCCAAGCGTCTGATATGAGGAATTTTGGTAAGAAAGCCCATCTGACAGCGATTGTTAACAACTGGGCTCCTTATTATGTGGCTCGCACCAAAGCCGTGATGGATGGCAGCTGGAAACAGCAAGACACTTGGCACGGGTTTAAAGAGGGGATGGTTAAAATGGCACCATATAACTCCGCCATCCCGGCCGGCGTTGTCAAATTAGCTGAGGATACCCGTAAAGGCATAATTGCTGGTAAAATCCATCCTTTCGAGGGCGAAATCAGGGATCAATCTGGAAAAATCCGTATTCCCGCCGGCAAAAGGGCTGACGACGGCCTTATGGCCGGAATGAACTTTTATGTTCAAGGCATAGGCGGTACGATTCCAAAATAATCGGGAAGTTAAGATGAGGGCGGCTCTGGTCAGGACCTTTGCCGCCCTTTTTATGTCCGCATGTGAAAGGTTTTCTCCCTGACTGAAGCTTCTAACACTAAATTGCATCTGACCGGGCGGACTCTATCCTTTGACAACGATCCGAGGACAGATGGAGCTGCCGCGCGATATACGGAGAAAGGGGCAGTACTAGTAGACGATGGCCATATTCTCTGGTGTGGTCAGGCTGGTGATGAGCCGGCAGGTTTGGCCGCTGGTGCGGATCGACACGATTACGGCGATCACTTGATCCTGCCGGGGTTCGTGGATGGTCACGTCCACTATCCCCAGATCGGCGTAATAGCCTCGTTTGGAACCCAACTTCTCGACTGGTTGGAGAAATTTACCTACCCAGAAGAAGCGAGGTTCTCGGATTATAATTATGCCCGTGAAATGGCATCACTTTTCCTCGATCTTCTGCTGGCAAACGGTACGACAACAGCGGCTGTATATTGCACCGTGCATCCGGAATCCGCGGATGCCTTTTTCAAGGAGTCTTACTCACGCAATCTACGCATGATTGCCGGTAAAATTTTGATGGATCGTAATTCTCCTGAGACGGTGTCTGACACGGCGGAAGGTGGGTACGAGGATACAAAGTCCTTGATTGAGAAATGGCACGGTAAGGGACGTAATCTGTACGCGGTAACGCCTCGCTTCGCTCCCACCAGCACCCCGGCGCAGCTTGAGGTCTGTGGGACGCTGATGACCGAGTTCACCGACATTTTTCTGCAGACCCACGTGTCTGAGAACACGGACGAAGTGCGATGGGTGGCGGAGCTATTTCCATGGTCCCGGTCATATCAGGATGTGTATGCACATTACGGCATGCTCGGTCCTCGCGGATTATATGGGCACGCGATCCATATGGATGATACCGACCTGTCCCAGGCCGCGGAGACCGGCACAAAGTTTGTTCATTGTCCGACGTCGAACCTGTTTATCGGCAGCGGCCTTTTCGACATACGGCGGGCTTGGGATACGGGTGTGGATGTAATGCTTGGAAGCGATGTTGGTGGCGGAACTTCCTTGTCGCCATTCGCGACAATGAAAGCAGCGTACGAAATTGGTCAATTCAGCGGATATTCATTGACTCCGGAACAAGCATTTTGGCTTTCGACAGCTGGAGGTGCAGAGACCTTATCTTTAGGTGACAAAATCGGCAGGATTTCACCAGGATACGAGGCCGATCTGGTGGTGCTTGATCTTAATTCAACCGCGGTAATCGCGCAGCGAATGCAGCGGGCCGAAAGCCTTCGTGACATACTATTTGCCCAGATGATTATGGCTGACGATCGTGCGATCCGCGCTGTTTATGTTGAGGGAAGAAAGGTGGTTGGTTAGCGGTGCGCTACCATGTGACGAGATAAAGACTGATCCCGCCGCGCCCGTGTTTCGGGCGCGGGAGTGTCCGTTCACCAACTAATTCGAATCCTTTAGGGGCCGCTAATCCAAATCCCTCCTGGCCTGCCACGGTGCTGAAAGCGCTGCGAAGCTTGGCGAGCTCAATTGTTCTGGGGGCTAATATAAAAATCGG
>JAYYZV010000147.1:0-7828 GCA_036339975.1 Pseudomonadota bacterium
GGGTTAATTGGTTTTGGTGTGCCCCTGCTATTAGTTGAGTCCAAGATATGGTTCTGGATCGTGTGCTTGCCATTAGGGGTCTTCATGGGCCCGGCGCAAGCTGCGAGCAGGTCACTGATGGCCCGATTATCTCCGCCCGCAATTTCCACCGAGATGTTTGGGCTATTCGCTTTCTCTGGTAGGGCTACATCCTTTGTCGGACCGTTAATACTCGGGGTAGTAACGGTGGCCGCGGCCTCTCAGCGCGTTGGGATGGCTACCATCCTAATCTTCCTCGGGACAGGCCTAGCAATATTGTTGTGGAAAGTTCGGGATGAATAGTAATTTCTATTGCTGGTGATCAGAAGAGAGCCTTATTTTTATCTCAGAATATAAGGGAGTTTCTTGATCACAACTTGTGACTGCTATCCGACATGGCGGTTGTGCGTCACCCGCCTATTAATGTCGGAAATGCCGCATACCAGTTAACACCATGGCGAGACCTGCATCGTCTGCGGCGGAGATAATCTCCTCATCGCGAATGGATCCGCCTGGCTGAATTACCGCAGTTGCTCCCGCGTCGGCGGCAGTGAGAAGTCCGTCGGCAAACGGGAAGAAAGCGTCTGACGCGACCACCGAACCCTTTACTAGCGCTTCCGGCTCGCCAGCCGCTTTGGCGGCGTCTTCAGATTTTCGTGCTGCTATTCGGGATGAATCCACCCGACTCATCTGGCCGGCTCCGATACCGACGGTGGCGCCATTCCTAGCATAAACGATCGCGTTAGATTTGACGTGCTTACAGACCGCGAAGGCAAATAGCATATCGGCAATTTCTTGCGGGGTCGGCTTACGCTTTGTGACAATCTTCAGGTTTTCCCGACCGATGCGCCCGCAGTCCCGAGACTGCAGCAGAAACCCCCCGGAAAGTAATTTGGTAACAAGACCATCAGCTGCCGGGTCCGGCATTCCACCTGTTTCAAGCACGCGAAGATTTTTTTTGGCGGAAAAAACCTCTCTCGCTTCGGATGTAACTTCGGGCGCGATGACGACTTCCAAGAAAATATCTTTCATGGCGTTTGCCGTCGCCGCGTCCATCGCTCTGTTGACAGCGATGATACCGCCGAACGCGCTGACTGGATCGCATTTCAATGCTTTGGCATAGGCCTCCGCCAATGTGTCGCCCTGTGCTACACCACAAGGATTTGCGTGTTTGATAATTGCTATGGCGGGTGCCTCAAATTCGGCTGCTAGCTCGAACGCGGCGTCGGTATCATTTAGATTGTTGTAGGAGAGCTCTTTGCCCTGAATTTGGGTCGCGGTGGCAACGCCCGGACGATTGTCACCCGTCGCGTAGAAGGCTGCATTCTGATGCGGGTTCTCGCCGTAGCGTAACGACTGAAGAAGGGTACCTGAAAGCGAAAACCGGCGTGGAGATGTGTCGTCGTTCTGTTCCGCAAACCATCGGCCGATGGCCGCATCGTATGAAGCAGTCCGGGCATACGCGATGCCGGCTAGGCGCCGTCGCAGATCTAGGGACGTCGCACCGGCGTTCACATTCATATCCTCAATAACGGCCTCGTAATCCTCAGCGTCCGTGACGACTGTCACGCTGTCGTGGTTCTTGGCGGCGGAGCGGATCATTGCTGGCCCCCCTATATCAATGTTTTCGACGCAGGTCTCGTAATCGGCACCGCTGGCGACGGTGGCTTCGAATGGGTACAGGTTTACGACGATCAGATCGATCGGCTCAATGTCGTGCTCCTCCAAGGCCGCTTGATGTGCCGGATCGATGCGCCTGCCCAGAATGCCACCATGTACTTTCGGGTGCAGCGTTTTGACCCTGCCGTCCAGAATTTCCGGGAACCCGGTGTGGTCGCTGACCTCAATTACGGCGATGCCGGCATCGCGTATCGCTTGGGCCGTGCCGCCTGTGGACAAGATTTCGACACCGCTGCTAGTCAAAAAATGCGCAAAATCAACCAGACCCGATTTATCCGAAACGGAGATCAGGGCCCGTCGAATAACGGGAATATCGTCGGTCATCAAGTAGCCTCCGTGGCGGTTCCGTGCTTATTCGGATGCCGCTGATTGTGTGTTTGTGTCACGGTTATTCCCGTCGTCGGGAGGTTTAAATTCAGGGACTAGGCGGTGAACGATCTCCCGCGCCCCGTCTCGATCGCCGTTGCGCGCGGCGGCGGCAAGCTCTTCGATGATTCTCGCCAGCAGGTTTAGGTCCGTGGCGCGTGGGGCAGCCAGAAGAATGCCGGGATGGTTGGTCGGAACAAGCTCTTCCGATGCGTGTAGGATTTCCTCGAAGAGTTTTTCGCCGGGACGCGGGCCGGTAATTTGGATCTTCACGTCGATGTCTGGTTGCCGTCCTGCCAACAAAATGATCTGGCGCGCGAGATCAATGATTTTCACCGGTTCACCCATATCCAGTACATAGATTTTGCCTTGCTCGGCACCATCCGCTACGCCTTGGACAGATGACTGCAACACCAACTCGACCGCTTCGCGTACCGTCATGAAATACCGGGTCATATCCGGGTGGGTCACTGTTAGAGGTCCGCCCGCCGCTAGCTGGCGTTGGAATAGCGGCACTACCGAGCCTGTAGATCCCAGTACGTTGCCGAACCGGACGGTTAAGAAATGTGTCCGGTTGTCGCCGAGGGTGGCTTCGTGCAGGTCTAGTGCCTGGCAGTAGCTTTCTGCGACGCGCTTTGTTGCCCCCATCATGCTTGACGGGTTTACGGCCTTATCGGTCGAAATTAGAACCATTGCCTTTGCGCCAATGGAGGAGCAGGCATCGGCAACCACTTTGGTGCCGATGACGTGTGTTAGCGCACCTTCGTCCGGATGTCGCTCGACCATCGGCACGTGTTTTAGCGCCGCTGCATGGAATATTAGCTCGGGGCGTTCCTCCTCGAAAACGCGTCCGATGCGCTTCGCGTCTCGGACATCCGCGAGGACAGCCCGTCGCGGCAGGCTGGGCGCGTTTTCGCTTATTTCCAGATCGATCGCATATAGCTGGTACTCCGAGTTATCGATCAGCGCCATAGATGCTGGCCCGAAGGCAGCGACCTGACGGCAGAGCTCCGAGCCAACAGTGCCGCCCGCACCGGTTACGAGCACTCGCCGCCCGCCAATAAGCTCCGCCATGCTGTCGCGGTCCAGAGTAGCCTGCGGGCGGCCAAGCAAATCCTCGATATTAATCGGCCGGATTTCCGGTGCCGTTTTGACATTTTCGCGGAAATCGTCCAGTTGGGGCATGCGCGCAAGACTTATTCCGAGTTTTTCGGAAATTAATAACAGGCGCTGGACCTCTTCACCTTCTATCTCGGATCGAGTGACGATCAGGCGTTGCGGTTTCCGTCCCTCGCGGCTCATGCGGTCGATAATTGACGGAATGTCGTTAATCCCACCTAGTACGTGAACCCCGTGAATATTACGGCCAATCCGGTCGCCTTTTTCATCTATAAGTCCGATAGCATGCCAAGCGGACTGTCTTGCCCGATTAATCGCCCGGATGAATAGTTCCGCAGCGTCCCCAGCACCGATCAGAAGCACGGGAATCCGTCGCTCGCCGTCCCTTTCCGCAGCATCGTGCGCGCGCCGGTCTTTGAAAAGCCGGTACATGAAGCGAGGACCGCCCAGAAGGGCAAGTAGCACCAGCCAGTTGATTGGAAGTGCCGAGCGCGGGATCAGTTCCAATCTTGAAACAAGAAACATCGCGACAAAATAGACTAAACAGATAACGGACACTGCTTTGATGATGGCAAGGAAGTCTTCCACAGATGCGTATCGCCAAACGCCGGCGTAAAGCCGCATGGTCCATAAGACCATCCCCGCAATTACCGTGTAACCAATTGTGGCTTGAACGATAAATTCGAGAGTAAAATAGTTGAAGTCCCCGCCGACGCGCAGATAAAGCGCGATCAGAAACGAGAGGGCCGCCATTGTCAGGTCGTGGGCGAACGCCACCTTGGCGCGGGTGCCGCGCAGGCTGTAGGTGTCGAGGTTGGACAATCGTAGCATCGGCAGAAATCCGTGTACAATGGTACCACAGACCTTCCGACTCGCCCATAATGGGGGGAGCGGTAAATCTACGCAAAAATTGTGCGGGGAGGGGTGGGTGCGGGACGAATGGCTAACGCCGGGCGCGGTGCCACGCGGTTGTCGCCGCAAGTCCCTGATCAACCGAAAATGGCGGTGTCCAGTGAAATGTTTTTTGGAAACGAGTCGGATCGATCTGAAGCGAACCACATAACCGATCCGCTAAGAAATTTTTTCCGGCCAATCCGGCGAGTGCCCGAAGGATGGTTGGTGGAACCGGCAGATCGGGGGTTTGCTTGTTCTGGCTGCGGCGGATCCGTTTAACGAGATCGGCGGTCGACAAGTCTTCTCCGTCGCTTAGCAGGTAGGTCCCCGCGGCGCGGGACCGGCCGTCGAGAATACTACCAATTGCGCTGAAGAGGTTTCCTGTGAACAGAAGGCTGCGTCTGTTGCCGGTGATACCGGAAAAAGGCAGCGGAATAGGCATGTCGCACAAACGCATTAAGGCCCCGAAATTGGCGCTGACCCCCGGACCGTATAACAGCGGCACCCGAAGCGAGATGCTGGCGAGACCCGAACTGTCCGATATTTTCCGGAGCACCTTTTCGCCCTCCAGTTTTGATCGGCTGTAAGCATCCGCCGGTGCAGGGTTATCTAACTCGGTGAAGCCATGATCGGTGGTTTTTTCCCCATTCACTTTAACCGAGCTCAAAAAAATAAAATGTCTTACACCTGCGCACGCGGCGGCGCGGGCTAGTCGTTCGGTGACATTGGCATTGGCGCTACCATAAACCTCGTCTCGATCTTGCACGGTTTCCCGCATCATGTGAACGCGCGCTGCAAGGTGCACAACGGCGTCGACGCCTTCCACGATCGGGGCAAAGTCTTCGCGTTGTTTCAGGTCGCCGTAAATCCGGGTCGCCGTCGATCCCGGCGCGGCCGCTGCGGAACGGATTCCTGCGATAACGCTGTATCCTTCCGCTTCGAGATAACGGCACAGGGCGCTACCGATGAATCCGTTGGCCCCCGTGACGAGGATCTTCATGACGGGGCGTCCGGCGGGGCGACAGACCGGCCATCGATCGCGGCGGTGAAAACTTGGATCATTTCCACTGCCTGCTTTTCACGGCTGTACTTGGGAGCCGCGGCCAGCGCGTTTTCAGCAAATTTTTTGCACTTATCTTCGTTGTCTCGCAGCATGCGGACAGTATTGGCAAGCACTCGCGGGGCTTCCGGCGGTATTATCACTCCGGCGCTTTCCGAGGCGACTATTTCAGTTGCTTCTCCCACGGGGGCAGAAATCAGAAGCGGCAATCCCATGCCCATAGCTTCAAAAATTTTAGAAGGGATCACCTCGGTGAAGGTTGGATCGTTTTTTAGATGAATCAGTGCGACGTCGCATAGAGACCAGACATCCGGCATGCGGTCCTTCGGCTGCATAGGTAAAAATACGACATTCGATAATTTAAGCCTATTCGCCTGTTCCATTAGCTCTTCCCGTACCGCACCAGCTCCGGCGAAAAGGAACCGAATACCGTCATCATCCTTCAAAAGATTGGCCGCCTCTATCACCCGGTCAAGCGCATGGGCCATACCATGGGTGCCGACATATCCGAGTACGAATTTGTTGGCCAGACCGTGGCTGTCAGCAAGTCCCGAATGGCGCGGGCGGGTGCCATAACGGCCCACATCCACACCGTTGCGGACGACCCATATTTTTACTGCGTCTATCCCCCGGTTGACCAGATTACGTTTGAACGCATAGGTAAGTGCAGCTACGGCGGCGCTGCGCCGATATAGGAACAACTCCAACTTTTCGAGGAGCCGCAGCGGCAAGGACCGTTTCATGGCGCCGACCGCCACAATCGAAGCGGGCCACAAATCACCGAGCTCGAAGACGAATGGCCGCCGTCTGAATATAGAAAGAAGCCAGCCGCCTACTGCCGCAAAGAACTGCGGTGACGTAGAACATATCACATCTGGACGTTTTTCGAACAATCCGGCAATGAAGGCTGTGATCATGAAGCTGATGAAATCGAGGGTCCGCCAAGCAACGCCCTTATTGGCGGCGATATAGGTTTTGACCCGTACGACGCGAATACCGTCCATTTTCTCACAATGCCGCCAGCGATTAGCGTAACCCACGAAAAGTTTTCCTTCCGGAAAATTTGGTGCGGACGTAATGACTGTCACGCTGTGACCTTCCTGTATCCAGTATAGAGCGCGTTCGTATACCCGGGTTGCGGCGGCATTAGTTTCTGGCGGAAAATTTTCAGTCAAAAATAAAATTTTCATCTTTTTCGGAAAGGGATCGGTGATCTGGACACGATTACCCTCCTTTCCTAGTTGAGATTGGCATTCCCACCTGAATAGAGCGTTCAGCGGCTTCTATAAGCCTTACAACTCGCGCGCCCATCTCGATATCTTCGATGCCTCCGCCCGACCGGATTCGCTCCGCGAAAGCGATCAGCGCGGCGTTCAAGGGGCGGCTCTCAACGCCCGTGCAAATGTTGTTGCGATCGGAACCGCCGATACTGAGTGAAATTTCACCCTGTTCCGTTTCCCTGTAACAGCCCGTGCTACCACCAACCGAGATGCTGAACTCGCGTATCTTATGCTCGAAGGCATTGCCTAAATGAAGTAGTGCGCGGGAACCGTCTCGGAACGAAAGATCAATGCGAAAATTTTGATATCGGAGATTTTCTTCAATTATGGGCGCGTCTGGTTGCGCCCATATTTCTAACGGTTCGGCAGCGATTGCGGAAAGTGCCATTGCCAGATCGTGGCCTGCCCAGTCCCACACGGGGTTCCATTCGCTCCGACATGGGCCGCGTGCGCCGGCTACCGCCTGAATCGTCCTAGGTCCTGTAGAATTGCTAATACTGATCAGCAGCTTCCTGAAGGCGGGAGCGTACAAATGTAGGTGGTTTACAAGTCCTGTAAAACCGTGTTTTAGCGCCGCGGCGCGGATAGCATCGGCGCCAGCGATCGAATCTGACATCGGTTTTTCGAGCATTACAGGCATGCTGTGCTCAATAAGCTCAACAGCGTATTTAGACTGATGCATCGGCGGGAGAGCTATAACGACGCCGACAGCACCTGTCGCATCGATTGCCCTTCTCCAATCTTCGAAAATCGGAATCTTCAAATCGAACTTCCGGCGTGTTTTTGCGCTAGAACTCACGACAGCTGCGAGTGAAACACCTGGTGTCGCCGAGATTGCAGAGGCGATGGTGCGGCCCCATGGGCCAGCACCGAGCAAAGCAATGGGGGTCGACGTCATTCCCCTCCCGTATAGGTTCTGTTGGCCCAGTCGAAAAATCTTTTAAGCCCGACTTCCAATGCCACTTCTGGATTGTATTCCAGCTGCAACTGGGCTTTCCGAATGTCCGGTGCGCGGCGCATGGGCTCGTCCGCAGGATAGCTGTCAGGATAATCTACGATGTCAAAGGCGACATCGTCATTCTGAATGGCTTCGATGGATTTGACTAGATTGAGCATCGAAATCTCTGGCTTCGGATTTCCGATATTGTAAGCCTCACCCGCGATGCCTTGAAGCACGACCTTAAAAAAGCCAACCATGGCGTCCGTGATGTAGCAGAATGTGCGAGTCTGAATACCGCTTCCGTATATCTTTAGAGCCTCTCCCGCTTTAATCCGGCTGGCAAAATTGGGGAGCACCCGGTAGTCGGTCTCCTGCATGCCTGGTCCGTAGACGTTGAAAGGCCGGATGACATTCGTGTGGGTTCCATTATTCGTATGAAAAATGTAGCAAAGCGTCTCGCCCACTCGTTTG